>JAOARE010000007.1 GCA_025210695.1 Rickettsiales bacterium | reverse complement strand
GTAATCACCTGATGTATTCATTTTAAGATTACTTATCGTATGAGCATCACCATCAAATACTCCTTTAAAAGCAGACCCTAAGGTTCCAATAGGAGTGAAGTCATCACTAGAAGAAAGTATTATATTAGCTGTAATTTTATAGTCATATGCTAAAGTAACAGAATCTTGCTGTTGAGATAAACACTCTAAATGCACTCTAGCTAAAGCAGAGTCTCCTGATGAACCTCCAATTAAACGATAACCATCACCATCCATCTCCATATCATTTAGTAAATTAGAATCACAAACTAAACTTTCAGAAACAATCACTGAAATTGTTTTAGTTACTATTTTTTCTCCTAATGTCGCAGTCAACTGCACATCAGTTGTACCCACCTCTATTGCTGTAGTTCCCCTTGTTAATGCAAGAGTCCAAGCACCGTCAATATTACTTAATTGAGCATCATCTAATATCACCTGTGTTCCATCAACAAAAGATGCAACAATATTAACTGCTGATAAATCATCAATTGTATCAGAACCTATTGACACTCCAACCTCTATACTTGTATCAGTTGTAAACATTGGTACACTAGTTACAGAAGATATATACAAATCCCTTAAAACTTCATCTTCTCCACCACCTGATTCACCAGAACCATCACCGAATGGACCTTCAGCAGAAGAGTCCATAAGCCACGGCATTGCAGCAAAGTAATAATAAGTTTTAGCTTGAGCTCTAACAAATGTTAAGATTGATAATACAGTAATTATTGAGAAGATTTTCTTAAACATAATAAATTCCTTATTAATTAAAATAATTTCTTAAATTATTAAATCATATTTAGGCTTTTGTCAATAAGAAAATAAAAGGGTTATTTCCTCAGCATCGCTTCTTGGTCTTTCCAGTCTTTGTGGTTTGAAGCTATTTGGCAGAGTTCTTCTACTCTCATAATGAGATTGCCATCTAAAACCTATCCTTCCACTTTTTATTCTCCATTTTGCATATAAAAAAGCACTCTGTGAAAAAAGAGTGCTTTTTAATTTTTAAATTAGTTATATTTTATTGAAGAGTTAAACCTTTAATCCTCTTATATAAATTATACCCAAACATACCTAAAGCAGCACCTGAAGCAAAACCATTATTAAAATCATCACCTACAGCTTTTGAAACAAAAACACCTGCAACTCCGCAAGAAAAGCCAACAATAGAGCTCATATTAGCCTGTTTTAATGCAATTTTACTAACATTATTTTTTAAATCATTACACATAATTTTAATCTCCTTTTATAATTTTTAATTAATTTATCTTTATTATATCCTATATTATACCATAAAAATAACAAAAATACAACAACTCAAAATCCCGAGCCATAAAAAAAACCTCTTCATTTTAAGAAGAGGCTTTTATTTATTATATATAACTTATCTTAATTAAAAATATTATTCTACAAGTCTTGGACTAAGGAGTTGATCTGTTATATATCCAGTTACATCATCTTTCACCCAATCATTCTCTGACCAGAGATTCCTAATTATTTGTGAATTAGCAACAGAACAAGATCTTTTATCACCTTTATTATAATTACAAACGCCCCCTACATTATCAATGGTTGCAGAATCAAATCTGCCAGCTAACCCTCCTGTTGTAGAAGAATTTCCATCTGGAATCTTTGTAAATGATGCATAACTATTTTTAACAATTGCTGAACCATCAACTGAACCAGCTAAACCTCCAACATTATAACCTCCTTCAACAGCAGCAGAACTATATGAATAGTTGATTTGTGCATTAGAAGTAACATTTCTTCCTGTAATTCCACCAATATAGTCTCCTTTTCCTACAACTTTCCCTGTTGTATAAGCATTTTCTATTAGTTTTATATTAGCTCCTGCTAAACCTCCAACATAGTTTCTACCGGAAATATTAACATTAATCAAACCTATATTTCTTACTGTTCCTTCATTACGACCAAACAAACCTATGTAATCACCTGATGTATTCATTTTAAGATTACTTATCGTATGACCATCACCATCAAATACTCCTTTAAAAGCAGATCCCAAATCTCCAAAAGGCCTCCAAAAATCTTTCGCTGTTATACTTGCAGTCAACTTATATTTTGAATCTAATACAGCTTCATTATTGGGTCTGTCTTGAGATGCTAAAATACACCTTAATTCTTTCAAGGCTCTTTCGCTACTTCCTTCAAGTCCGCCAAGCAAATAAACTTCGCCATCCTTATCAATACCATAAAATGGATCTGTTACATCACAAAATGTATCTATTGAATTCTCAATTTCATTTTTTAATTTTGGAGTATTAGTTCCATCTAATTGCCATACTTTAGAGTAATCCCAAGAGCCTTGAATCATAAGAGCATCTCCTAAAGAACAAGAGCTTTTATCACCTTTATTATAATTACAAACACCTCCTACATTATCAATAGTTGCAGAATCAAATCTGCCAGCTAACCCTCCTGTTGTAGAAGAATTTCCATCAGGAATCTTTGTAAATGATGCATAACTATTTTTAACAATTGCTGAACCATCAACTGAACCAGCTAATCCTCCAACATTATAATCTCCCTCAACATTAGCAGAACTATATGAATAGTTGATTTG
>JAOARE010000006.1 GCA_025210695.1 Rickettsiales bacterium | reverse complement strand
TCATAAAGATGACTCAAGAAAAGGTGAAGTAATCAAGCTTGAAGTGAAATTAACTAAGGAAGATGTAAGAACAGAAGTTGTGGAAATAGTAAAAACTAAGAAAGAAATGGTTTCCCTAACAGATACTGATGTGATTGTAGCTGGTGGACGTGGACTAGGAAAATCTGAGGGTTTTGACCTTCTAAAAGAATTAGCTGATAAATTAGATGGGGTAGTAGGTGCATCTCGTGCAGCCGTTGACAATGGATGGATTGATCATTCCCATCAAGTAGGTCAAACTGGTACCACTGTTAAACCAAAACTATATATAGCTTGTGGTATTTCTGGAGCAATTCAGCATATGGCTGGTATGCAAAATTCCGATACAATTGTTGCTATTAACAAAAACCCAGATGCTCCAATTTTTAAAATTGCTGACTTTGGAATTGTTGGGGATTTGTATCAAGTTGTTCCTGCATTCATGGAAGCGTTAGATAATGCTGAGAATATTGTTGAAGCTTTAAAAGAAGTTGCATCAAGTCAAGGATAGAAATAGGTACTGCGAAGACAAGTTCCTTCTTATGCAGGAGTTTGTCTTTTTTAGTATCAAATAGATTCACACAAAATATTTTTCGGGAATTTGAAAAACATTTCCACCATTTGTGAAGGTATTATGGGTATTATTGTGTCCTCTTATATAAGTGATATAATGATATTGTAGTTGTTCTTTTTGATAATTGAGAAAATTGCATAATTGTGTTCTATAAAAATCGGGGATTCCATGTGGTTTTAAAAATCCTAAAGGCTATACCATATATACTATACAATTCTTTTAAGTAAGAGTTAAGCAATTTTCTCAAGTAATATCAAAACCTAAAAACATATATTATTGAAAACTTATCTCCACGTTTAAGGAACAGTTCAAGATTTAATAGAATACGTAAAAATTTACATTTGATTACCCAAGGAATTTCAAAAAAGCTTTGTTTTTTATTTGGATTTATAAGTAAAAGTTATACTATTTTGACAGCATGCTAATACCAGTCTTTAAATGTATAAGATAGACAAGCTCTATGTGATTTGGTAGACAACTGCAAATCTATTATTATTTTGTTTTTAGATAATGGATAATTTATCAAAATTTAATTTACTATCATATAAGGTTAATTAGTATATTTTATGTTAAAGAATACTTGTGAAATATTTTCACAAATTGTGCAAGTATTGTACAAAAAAAATCAAATGTAATTTTGCATAAATTTGGGAAGCACCAATACATAATTAGTATTTTCTATCTTATAAGTTCAAAATGAGCTAAAGCAAATGGGTGAATGGCTTGTATATTTATTATGTTTAGTTAAATCTAGAATTGAACTATATCTGGCACATAAATTGCTTATTATAGTTAGTGAAATGTAAGGGCTAGAACAAAACCAAAACCAAAAACAGAAAGCAGTTTGTACTAATACTTAATTAAAGGGGGGAAGTTGTATTAAATCAAAGATTTGTAAGTTTACAAAAGCTAGTATAGTTAAACAATTTCCTACATTCAAGGGAAAATAAAGTGAGTAATATGAGATATAAATTTATATAAGCTACTTTAGGAGATGTTGAAAAATGAAAATGATTACAGTGGGAATTGATTGCGGAAGTCAGAATACAAAAGGAGTTTTACTAAAGGATGGCAAGGTGATTGCTAAGGCAAAAATTGCCACCGAATTTGATGCTAATAAAGCTGCAGAGAGGGTATACGCATCGCTTTTGACCGACGGGGGAATCCAGAGGGATGATGTTAAGAGTACTGTTGCTACTGGGACTGGGCGGGATATTGTTGAATTTGCCAATACAACGGTGAATCAGGTTAATTCCGCAGCAAAGGGTGGACGTTTCGTGAAGCCGGATACTCATGTTATCATTGACATGGGCGCCGAAAGCTCTCGTGTTATCAGATTGACGGAGGATGGTAAGGTCAAAAAATACGAGACGAATGACAAATGTGCTTCCGGTGCTGGTACTTTTATTGAGGCTATGGCTCGGGCGCTGCAAATTAAAACCGAAGAGATGGGTATATATTCTCTAAGACATACTAAGGAAATCGTTACAAATGCTCAATGCGTAGTTTTTGCGGAATCAGAGGTGATTTCCCTTATACATCAGCAGGAGAGTAAGGAAAATATTGCCTACGGAATTCACACTGGTATTTGTAACCGTATAGCTTCCCTTATTCGCCGCATTGGCATTATGGACAATGTAATTTTGATTGGTGGTGTGGGTCATAATGAGGGCTTAGTTCAGTGTATGGAAAATGTATTTAAACAAGATATCTTCGTATCCAAGGATACCGATTATATAAGTGCCATTGGCGCAGCTCTCTATGGCATAGAGGATGTATAAAGACATAAAAGCTACATTAAAAAGGGAGGTCGAACATACAATGAACGAAGTTGAATATTGGAGATGGAAAGAATCTAATTGGAAGAATCCTGAAATATCGAATTGGCGTGGCAAACTCATAACTGCTGGAGTAGATATTGGATCAACCAGCACCCAATCCGTTATATTGGTGGATGGTGAGTTGTATGCATATTCTAGTATGCGTACGGGAGCTAACAGTCCGAATTCCGCCATAGATGCAATTAAGTGGGCAATGGAGGGGACGGATATGACCATTGAGGATCTGAACTACACCATTGGAACAGGATATGGACGTGTGAACGTACCATTTGCCAATAAAAATATAACAGAGATTACATGCCATGCTCGAGGAGCGAATTTTATCTATGGGCCCACCGTACGTACTGTGTTAGACATGGGTGGCCAGGACTGTAAGGCCATTCACTGTGATGCAAAGGGTAGGGTGACATCCTTTGTGATGAATGATAAGTGTGCAGCTGGAACTGGTCGTGGTATGGAAGTAATAGCAGATTTGCTGGCCGTACATGTGGAAGATATCGGCGAGATGTCCTTTGACATTGATGAAGAGCCGGCACCGGTATCCAGTACCTGTGTCATCTTTGCTAAGACCGAGGCTACCAATCTTATGCGTAAGGGTTGGACTAAGCAGAAGGTTCTGGCAGCTTATTGTCATGCCATGGCTTTGAGGGTAGTGAGACTCTTAGAACGTAATGGGATGGAAACCGATTTCGCCATTACTGGAGGTATTGTAAAGAATATTGGCGTAACTCGCAGGATAGAACGTATTCTGGGGGTAAAGGCCATAGCTCCTAAGTATGATACCCAGCTTGCAGGTGCAATAGGTGCGGCGTTTATTGCAAAGGAGTTAGTAGAAAAGAGAAATGGAAGATCTGCTTAATTAATGGAGGAATACCATAATCTCAAATTATAGCTGTGGGGATGATTATGGCAGTTATTATATTGTCATTAACACAAATAAAGGCTTAATATATTTTTGTGAAAAATGTAGAAGCGTTTATTGTTCTAAACCAAATTTATTTTAAGTTATAAGGTTGCATATATCTAATAAGATATAAACAATATGAAGCGAGGAGTGAAATTATGAATTGTGAAAAGTTATTTGACACAAGAGTTTCTAGTGAATCTATGAAAGAGTGGAAAGCACAGGGGAAAAAGATTATAGGCACAGTTTGTTGCCATGTGCCGGAGGAAATTATTCATGCGGCAGGCATGCTGCCTATTCGTGTAAGAGCTACTGGATGTAGCGACAATAGCGATGGCGAAGCCTGGATGTCTAGTTTGAGCTGTAGCTTTGCTAGTTCGTGTCTTCAATACATTATAGACGGTACCTATGATATAGATGGTTTGATCACATCCGACGGTTGTATGATGGCCACTCGTATTTATGATAACTGGAATCATATTGATCCTAATAAAAAAGACCATTATATCCATATGTTGGCAGCACCGAGAATGATAAAGGATATTACTTTGGACTACTATAAGGGTGAGCTTAATGATATAAAGGAAGGTATGGAGAAGTTTCTAGGGGTAGAAATTACTGATGAAAAGCTAAAGGCATCTGTTGAGCTGTACAATGAAACTCGCCGTCTCATCCGTGAATTATATGAATTACGTATGGCAAAAAATCCAGTTATAAATGGTATGGATACCCTTAAAATTACCCTAGCAGCTACTTCCATGCCGAAGGAAGAATTCAATGAGCTTTTAAAGGCGTTCCTAGATGATGCAAAGAATAGAGCCCCAATCACCGACCAACGCGCTCGTTTAATGGTGATCGGTAGTGCTTTGGATGATCCTGAGTATATCAAGGTAATTGAGGATAAGGGCGGTCTAGTTGTAGCTGATGCCGTGTGCTTTGGAAGCAGGTATCTATGGGAACCAGTAGAGCTAGACGATGATGATATACTTGGTTCTATTGCTAAATCATATCTTACTCGACCTGTATGTCCTCGTATGCTGGATCTTCATGAGGAATTGCACGAGTTTATCACAAATATGGTCAAGGAGTACAAGGTAGATGGTATAATCTATCAGAAGTTACATAATTGTGAGTGTTGGGGCGGTGAAGGTGTATACCTCAATGATTTAATGAAAAAAGCTAATATCCCTATGCTCACTGTAGAGCGTGAGGAATTAATGTCAAATGCAGGACAATTGGCAATACGTGCCGAGGCCTTTATTGAGATGATTGAGACGGATAAAGAAGATCAAGATTGCTATGCTAACTGCGGAGCGTAAGAAAGTTTATGTTAAATATAAGGTAGCTGACAATTCCTACTGAAGATTTTATTGAGAAGATTGAGAAGGAGGACTAAAAATATGAGTATAAATTTAATTTCAAATACCTGTGATCAGGTTGACAGTATCATTAAATATATAACCAAGAATAGACCTAAGGATTTATGGATGTTTGAGGTACAGAAAGCGTATTGGAATGATGTTCGTGATGCCCATAAGAACGGTAAGAAAATTATTTTCTATGGTGGTCCTGGACCAATTGAACTGATTTATGCATTTGATGCAGTACCCTTTTTCCTAGATATGATACCTACTAGAATTGCCAGTAATGTGGAGACTACTTCTGTTTATATAGACGAGGCGGAGAAGTATGTTCCAAACAGTGTGTGCGGATTGGATAAGGTGGAGCTGGGAGTTGCGTTACGCGGTGACTACGGTGTCAAACCCGATGGATTTGTTTACTTCACTGTACCTTGTGATTCTGCCCGTGTTTGTCATCCCGCTATAGATAAGGTTTTGAACGTTCCATCTATCCGTATAGATGTTCCTTTCCGAAGAGATGATCGCGGTTATAAGTATCTAGGTAAGCAGTATGAAGATTTCATAAAATTTATGGAAGAAGTGACTGGCAAAAAGATGGACTGGGATAAATTTGCCGAAGTTGCTGAAATTTCCAATAAGTGTAATGATTTAATGAATAAGATCGCAGACCTGAGGAAATTGAAGCCTTGTCCTCTACCTGGACATCTTCTGGTCCTCAATGAGATGATGATGAGTATGTCTGGTCATCCTGACATGCTAAAGTTTATGCAGAAACAATATGACATTGGTAAAGCTAGGGCTGACAAGGGCTTGGGTGCTGTTAAGGAAGAAAAATATCGAGTGTCTTGGCTACAAAATATGGTGTGGGCTAACGCTGCACTTTTACGCTGGCTAGAGACGGAATATGGTGCTATTGTGGTAATGGATGGATTTGGCTATCAGGATGGGGTCCTATTTAATGATGTCCATGACAAGGAGGATATGTTGGTTACCATGGCGAAGAAGGCTATGATCAGTCCAATGATTCATGGTGCTTCTGGTCCTGCCGAACATTATGTTAGTATGGTAGACAATATCATGGAAAGTTACGATGTAAACGTGTCCATGTTCCTCGGTCATGTAGGTTGTAAGCATACATTTGCTGCGGCTAAGATGGTTACAGATATGATTCAGGATAAGTTCGGAATCCCAACCTTAATGTTGGAATTGGATGCTATTGACTTGAGATACAAGAGCGTAGACGAGATGAAGGCATCCGTTGCGGAATACATGGAGAGTGTTGTAGGAGCTAAGCGAATCTCGAAAGAAAAAGTGAAAGCCAAAGCCTAGACCATAGCAGGTACTTCCTGCAGAAAGAGAGGTAATTTAGATGGGTAAAATAAAATCGATTGCTATTACTGGTAAAGGAGGCACAGGAAAAACAGTTGTTGCGACTCTTTTAATCAGAATGCTTGCAGAAAGATATAAAGACAAGGTACTTGCTATAGATGCTGATTCCGCTATGAGTTTACCCTATACCTTAGGAATAAAGGTAGATAAAACAGTTAGTGAGCTTCGCAAAGGATTACTCGGGAGGGATCAGCTGAGAAGTCATTTGGATGATGCTCCAACGAAAGAGCTTATGCGCAGTATAATATCCCGTGGGAATGGATTTGACTTGTTGACAATGGGTCGTCCTGAAGAACCAGGTTGTTTCTGTGCAGTCAATGAACTTTTGCGCTATGGTATTGATGCCCTTCTCAATGAGTATGACATAACCATTATCGATGGGGAGGCAGGTCCAGAGCAGCTTAACCGAAGAGTGCTTAAGAGTATTGATGTATTATTAGTTGTTGCCGATATGTCTGCTAGAAGTTTGGAAACAGCTTCTGGTATTATCGAGGTGGCAAAACGTGGTGAAGATGGTATTGAGGTTAAGAATGCTGGCCTAGTATTAAATCGTGTACGTAACGATGAGCCTGCAGAGGAGTTAGTAAAAAAAATTGGACTAGATGTATTTGGATGCCTACCTGAAGATACATTGGTGAATTCCTTTGATCGCGATGGTAAGTCATTATTGGAACTACCAATGGATTCTGCTTGCCCTATTGCGGCAAGGGAAATTCTTAAGAAGATTATCCCTGATTTCTAGGAAAGTGAGTTTAGATAATTATTTTCATGAACAAACTATAATAAATTACTATGAACCTATTAGCCATCATATGATTTAAAATCTAGAAGTCGGTCAAGGTGTGAATTATCAATATATTTCAACCTTGACCGGTTTTTGGGTTCTAAATAGAATATAGGTTATCAATCTTGGTATGAAATAGGGTCGAAAGTTAATTACCCATAGATTTACTTAAGAGTTTCTAATGATATATTAAACAAAAACATACTATATTCTGCGAATAAAGAAAAGAATTGAAGGGATTGAATAAATTGTGTAAAATAATATATAGAGATAAAGAAACTTCCAAATTTGAAGAATTGTATTCTGGAGGGTCTAAGATGATTTATTCAGATGTTAGTTGTGTTGTAGAGAACACCTTGAAAAAGTTTGTAGATTTAAGTATTGATAAAATGTTGAAAATTGATTTTTTTGCTCTTATTACCATGACTAAATATAGAAAGATTCTAATTGATGGTGAAATAAATTATTCAAGTATTGAACATGATGTAGTAATAAAATTATTACAAGAAAAAAGCGATGATTTATATAAACTAGAGGATGGAACTACATATAAGTTTTTGGTAAAGGATAGAAGTATGGATATAGTCGTTGTTCCTGTACGAGCTCAAGCCAATTATAAGGTGTTCTGTATATGCTGTTCATTAGATAAAAGTTATACAGAAAGGGATTTAGCTATAATGAAATTCCTTACAAAAGTAACTTATGAGAACGTTTTATTAGATAATGATATAATTAAAGAAAGAAACTATTTTAAAAATGTTTTTGATAGTGCAGATGTGTCCATTTTGTGTTTTGACCTTGAAGGAATAATTACTTCAGCAAATAAATCAACATTTGATGTCTTTGGACTTGCTCCTGAGGATATAATAGGAAAAAATTACTATATGCTAGTGGCAGAAGAAGAAAAAAAGGTTGTGGAGGATAGAATACTTTCCGTTGTAGAAAATAATAAAATATGTAATGCTAAAAATAGAATATTTAAGAAGACTGTATATGGAGAAAAATATATGGATTTATCCTATTGCCCTTTAAATAATAACAAAAACCAAGTTGAGGGCATTATGCTAATTGCTAGAGATACTACAAAGTTAAGGATTTACGAAAGACAATTAGAGGAGCTTAAGCAATTTGCAGTTTTAGGGGAACTAGCTGCTGGTGTTGCCCATGATATTAGAAATCCTTTAATGAGTATAAGAGGGTGTGCCAGAATTTTAGTGAAAAAGTTATCCCATCAGTCAAAGATGAATGCATTTATTGAACCAATCATAGATGAAGTAGATAGAATAGATAAAAAAATAAAGCAAATGCTATCCTATTCGTTTATAACACAGGAAGATATATATTCCCTATTAGATATCAATGAGGTTCTAGAGAAATGCTTTAATGTTGTAAGTTTTCATAAAGAATCAAAATATATCAACATAGAAAAGAAATTTTCAGAGGAATTACCACTCATAAGAGGAAACAATGTTCAGCTACAGCAGGCATTTCTAAATATTTTATTTAATGCAGTGCAAGCAATTGAAGTAGAAGGAACTATAACCATTGAAAATTATAATTTGGAGCAAGATAATAAAGTACTAGTTTCTATAAGAGACAATGGAAAGGGAATAAGTAGTAAAGGAATTGATCAAATTTTTAATCCCTTCTATACAACTAAAGATAAAGGTACAGGATTAGGATTATCTATTGTAAAGAGAGTCATTGAAAAAAATGGTGGAGAGATTGTAGTAAACTCTAAGCTAGATGAAGGGACAGAGTTTAAAGTTTACCTACCTTATTAGAAAGAGGGTATGTAACGTGTACATAAGTAAAAAGAAAATATTGATTGCTGATGATGAAGCAGTTATTTTGAAGGTCATGCGTGAAGAGTTAATTTATGAAGGATATGAGGTAGATACGGCCAATGATGGTGAGGAAGCATGTCAAAAATTCAAAGAAAAAAAATATGATTTAGTTATTTTAGACAATAAGATGCCTAAGAAGAATGGCATTGATGTACTAGAAGAGATAAAGAGTTTTAATCCAAAGATAATAGTAATCATGATGACCGCCTTTGGTACAATCAATAATGCAGTAGAAGCAATGAAACTTGGTGCTTATGATTATATAACTAAACCCTTTGATAACGATGATTTAATATGTAAAGTGAGGCAAGCTTTTAAGATTAAAGATAGTATTGTTAATGAGATTCATAATGGAAATGAAGAAACACAATTAGTAGGAAGAAGTAAAGAAATTGAAGAAATAAAGAAGAAAATAGATAAAATTAAGGATTTAGATACAACAATATTGTTAACTGGAGAAAGTGGTACAGGAAAAGGAGTTATAGCAAGAGATATCCATAATGTAAGTAATAGAGGGAAAGAACCTTTCATCCATGTCAATTGTGCAGTATTACCAGTAAACCTTATAGAGAGTGAACTTTTTGGTCATGAAAAAGGTGCTTTTACAGGAGCTACTGAAAGTAAAAAGGGGAAATTTGAATTGGCTGGAAGAGGAACTATATTTTTAGATGAGATTGGAACTTTGGACCATAGTCTGCAAGCTAAGCTTTTAACAGCATTACAGGAAAAAAAGTTTGAAAGAATTGGATCATATAGAACTATTAAACTTAAAGCAAGAATTATTGCTGCTACAAATGATAATCTTGAAGAGGCGGTTAGATCTAGGAAATTTAGAGAAGACCTTTATTATAGATTGAATGTCATTACAATAGAATGTCCTCCATTACGATATAGAAAAAAAGATATAGAGGAGTTGACACTCCATTTTGTTGAAAAATTTAATGAAAGAATGGGCAAGGACATTGAAAAGATTTCCTCGGGAGTATGGAAAATCTTTATGAATTACAATTGGCCGGGTAATGTTAGAGAGTTACAAAACACTCTTGAAAGTTCAATAGCTTTATCAAGTGGAAGGATATTAATGGAAGATGATTTGCCCCTTAGAATTAGGCGAAAAATATCTAGCCAAATAAAATACGATGAGCATGATGAACGCAGTATTTTGGAAATCGAAGAAATTAAAGCCATCCAAAAAGCCTTGGAAAGAAACAACGGACACAGAGAAAGAACTGCTAAGGAGCTTGGTATATCAAGGCGTACTCTTCAATATAAATTGAAAAAATTTGCATTGCTGTAATTAAAAAGGACTTATAGTGTAGT
>JAOARE010000005.1 GCA_025210695.1 Rickettsiales bacterium | reverse complement strand
AGGCTTTAAAATTGGTGCTAGGATGATGATGGAGGTGCTTTCAGATGAGTAAGTTTAAACCTGTAGAACTTGAGTATGAAGAGATTGATGGAATATTATATCCTAAGATTCAGGTTTCAAATGATATTAAGTATGATGAAAGATCATTAGGCAAATATGGACGAATGAGACTTAAGTATCTTAAAGAGCATAAAACTTTAAGGTATAGAGAAATGCTTATTAATGGTGTGTTGATGGAGCATTGTCATAGGGTTAATGATGAAGCAAATGATATGGCTATGTTGATTGAGAAGCAGTATTTTAAGAAGAATCTTATACCAGAGGATTGTGGATTTATTGATAGGGTTTGGTATTATAATATTGCTAGGAGTGTGGCTGAGGAAGTTGTATTAAATGATATAGTATATAGATGAATATAGCGTATATTAAGAGACAAAATTTCTAGTGGTTAACAAGAGATTTTGTCTTTTATTTTGAAAAAATTATCTTTAATAAATGGATAATGTTGGAATGTGATATTGTAAGTGCTATAATATTCAATAAATACACTATAAAGTTGAATGGGGGCAAAATAATGGTATCTAAGAATAAGAGAATAGATGTACAAGGCACAAAGATAACAATAAGTTTAAAAAATGAAGAAGACTATATATCTTTAACGGATATGCTGAAAGCAAAGGATGGAGATTTCTTTATTTCTGATTGGCTAAGAAATAGAAATACAGTTGAATATCTTGGAATATGGGAAAGAATTCATAATCCAGATTTTAACTATGGCGAATTCGCCATAATTAGAAATCAAGCAGGATTAAATAGTTATAAAATTAGTGTTAAAGAGTGGGTTAATAAGACAAATGCAATAGGTTTAATGGCAAAAGCAGGAAGATACGGAGGTACTTATGCTCATAAAGATATTGCATTTGAATTTGGAATGTGGATTAGTGCCGAATTTAAGATATATCTCATCAAGGAATTTCAACGACTAAAAGAGCAAGAACAAATTCAATTAGGATGGGATATAAAAAGAAATCTTGCTAAGATTAATTATCGTATACATACAGATGCAATAAAGGAAAACTTAATACCTGATGAATTAAGCAGTAAGCAGAAAAGTATCATTTATGCTTCGGAAGCGGACGTGCTTAATATGGCTTTGTTTGGAATGACAGCGAAGACGTGGAGAGAGCAAAATTCTGATAAAAAAGGGAATATACGAGATTATGCAAATATATCTCAATTAGTGTGCCTGTCTAATCTTGAGAGTTTGAATGCTGTATTTATAAATGAGGGAATGGAGCAAAGAGTGAGACTAGAGAAACTTAATAAAATTGCTATTAGTCAGATGAAGGTGCTTGTTGAGGATGTGGATAATAAATATATGATTGATAAAGTGAAGGATACTTATTAGTAAAAACAGGATAAAAGGGTTAAAATCATGGAATATCAAGATACCCTTGAAAAGGGGCATAATCCTTAAGCACTTGCCCCATTCTTATCAAATCTAGTGTTAGCAAAATAGATTTACATTGAATCTTAATTTACGGTTTGTTCTAATCTATGTACGATATATTCTGCTTCTTTTTCAAAATTAAAGTCGGGCTGTCCTTGTCTTGCATAAAAACTAGAAAATCTTCTTAATATATTTTTCACAAAGTGTTCTTGTATTCTAACCTCAGACTCATGAAATCTATCTTTTAGTTCATCTGGATGAAAAGTTAATATGTTCCTGAAATTAATATATCCACCAATAAATAACGCGTTACTTGGTAACCAATGAAAGTACTCTGCGTCAGTATTTTTTAGTAGTTTTGATATAGCTTTAGCTTTTTTGTGAGGAGTCGACGCGTTACCAATCGCTTTCTCTAGAATAGGCTTATCTTTTATAATTTCACAAAGCATTATTCTATCAGTTTTCATTTTATCAGAATGCAACACTAAATCGCACGGTGGAGATAATACTATATATAGAGCCTCATTTTCTTTGGATTTTAATATAGAGCCAGTTCTAATATTTTTAGTTAGTGGAGGATTAATATACATTTCCTCTGTTACGTATGCAGGTATTTCAGCGTCCACTAACTCTTGTATGTGTGCAACTGCATATCTTAAAAGAATTTCTTCTGTATCAACACCTTTTTCTTTTTTATCTTGCCATAGATGAATTTGAGGATAAAGATTATTCCAAAATATTGTATTCATTGCTTCAATAATCTTACCCCTACCACCTATAACGTCAAACATACCTGTATCGCACATTTTTATTAAAGAGTTGATAATATGTTCATAAGTAACTTCTCCCTTTGTATATACCATAATTGGTGATTTTTCATCCAAATCTGTATCTGGAGTTCCTGTCATTACTGCAACAGGAATTCTATATTGCTTTATTATTCGCTTTATAATCTCGTTACCGCTATTTTCGCCATCTAAATTAATGTCAACTATTACTCCGTCATAAATTTTTTCTAATTCCGCTATCCCTTCTTCAAAATTATCTCTAACAGTTATGTCTAATTCCAAACTTGGATTTTGAAGTTTCATTCGTTTTTCAGTGACAATACAAGAATCAATATCATCTTTAGCATCTTCTATTAATAAAAAATTATACACCTTAATTTCACCTCATTATTCATTACTTAGTTTAAAATGAGCACCTTCATCACTCTGTAAAGCTGTTAAAATAAATCCATTTCTTTGTGCAGATTCTCCCGCTATTGCTAAGCCTAGACCTGTACCATTAATTTTTGTTGTAAATTGTGGTTCAAAAATAACTTCACTTTCAATTAAGATTGGCTCAATTCCAGGACCAGAGTCAGTATAGTCTATTTCAATATTTGTATCATCATTACTGACATTTATATTAATAAAACGTGTATCACATTCTTTTTCTTCAATCCAAAAGATACTGTTATCAAGTAAGTTTGCAAATATCGTGTAAATATCTTGCTTCCAACCATTTATATTCACGCTTTTATCGCAATTTATGCACACTTTGATATTTTTAGATTCAAGTTCACTTTCAAAAACAGCAACTACACCGCTGATAGATTCTAGTAAACTAAACTCTGATCTAGTTTCTCTTTTTCTAGATGATAGAGGATCTAACCGTTTAAAAAGAGTTGCTATTACATCTGAATTATCACTTATACCTGAAGTTATACTCTTTATTGTATCAGACAAATCTTCGCTGGGAGTGTTTTTATAAAAGTCAATATAGAATTCTAAATTGGGTACTTGATTTTTAAAATAGTTCAAAGGTCGCCTTCCTTCGTGAAGAATGATATTAATTATTTTGCCTAGCGTTGCTTGACCTTGGTATATAGCCACAGCTTTCTTGATTTCTTCTATGTCTTTATTTTTCTTGCGTTGTTCCTCTGATATAATACCTTCTACTTCATCAAGTACTTCATCACTTAATCCAGCTTTCTTTAAAGATGTAGAAATAGAATTTTGTAATTTAGTATAGTCATATAGTCCTTCAAGTTTTTTCTCAATCTTTTGATTTGGCTTTGAAAGACCTTCTTTTCTTCTATAAGCATATCTTCTCTTTTCTAATTCACTTATCACCTCGCAAGTTATGTTTATTAGATGCTGATAAGCGATATTATCTTTTAAACCATCTCGAGCACTTTTTTCTTCTAAGCTTGATTCTTCCTCTGATTCAATATGTACATAACCTATTACCTGATTACTACCGATTTTTAAAGAAGGATTTTGGATACGTTTTGCATTCAATTTTAACCAATCATAATCAGAATCTCCTAGAGGTCTTATCCTAAAACCATTTCTATACACACCTATTCCATTAACAGAATTTAAAAGATTACGAGCTTGTAATTTTGATACATACTGCCCTGTGTTTTCATCTTTTAAGCCTCTCTGGATTAGTTGTGTTATTGCTACTGCTTCTCTATCATATACCCTTATATCAACTACTAATTTGCCACAAAAAGTATTACCAAGAGTTAATTCAATATCTTCTGTGGTGTCATTTCTGATTTTTTGATTTTTATATTGTAATTTCGCATTACCATCAGCACTAATTGTACCACTAATTTTGTAATCAAATAAATCTAATATAGGATAAGGTGTAATTTCTTCTTCTATTGGTTCTGATTGTAAATCAGAATAATTTTCAAAGATAAGTATTATTTTAAAGTTGTCATCAAAAGTATTAGTTGTTTTTGGGGGAATAAGTTTCTTAAGTTCAAAACGCAATTTATCTAATTGTTTATGGTCCCATCCATCTTCTTTGCAGTTGATATTATTAATTGTTAAAATAGTTCCTGGTGATTGATTAGTATACTCGTTTTCAACTAAGACATCAACCTCGTCAAGATAAGCATGTCTATTAAATTCTTCCCATTCAACATATAAATTGGTTTTTTCGCCATCAATATTTATTGTCTCTAATAACAAATCTTCCCCAAGTATACTAGCTGCGTATCTACCAATCCCTTTTCTTCCTTGCATTACTCTGCCATTTGGACTCTTCCTTGTCATTAATTTATAACTAGTGGAAGGTACACGCCATTTGTTTACAACATCATCTGAAGACATTCCATGACCATGGTCTTCAATTTGAATTTGCAAATTATCATTATTTTTATCTTTTTTAAAACGTATTATTACATCTGGTGAATCAGCATCATAAGCATTCTTTACTAATTCTACTAAAGCTGCATATTTGTCTTGTATTAAATCTTCTCCTATAGTCAGTACGTGTCTTCCTGCTGGACGTATTTTATAAATACCTTGACTTTTCATTACCACACCTCCAATAATGCTTTTGCAATTTTCTCTGCTAATAAAACAGGAACAGCATTACCTATTTGCTTGTAAGCTGGGGTTCTAGATGGAACACCTGAGATAGATTCAAAATAATAATCATCAGGAAACGTTTGTAACCTTGCTGCTTCTCGTGGGGTTAAAGATCTATTTTGCTTAATATCTGGGTGAATAAAGTAATGCCCGTCTTTAGATATATGAGCAACTATCGTTTGAGAATAAGGTAAATCAGAAGCAACAACTTTAAATCTATCAAGAAAAGACTTTTTATTATTCTGAGACTGTAATTCTTTTGGTAATTCATTATAACTTAGCCTTTTTTTCTTTTTATTCCAAAGGTCAACAGCTATTTTGTATATTTCAAGATCCTGGTTTTTATTTGGTCTTGAACAATGAAAAGTTATTTCTTCCAAATTATGCCTTTTAATTTTAGATGTATATAAATAATTTCCTTGATAATCTAATGTCTTAGTTGGTCTAGGCGTCCCGTCTCCAGCTCTAAGAATAGGAAGATCTTTAAAAATCTCATCTACTATATATTCTTGTTCACAAACGTCAATGTTAGGGTAAAAACTTCTGTGTTTTCCAGATTTCCCAATGAGTATTATTCTTTTTCTATTTTGTAATATACCATATTCTTTTGCATTAAGTACTTTATATTCAAATGAGTATCCACACTTAGAAAATACTTTTTGCATTTTTTGAAAATGAAGTATACCATCTGTATCTTTGGCAGAAAGTAAGCCTGTTACGTTCTCAAAAACAAAATATTTAGGGTTATATTTTTTTAGAAATTCAGCATACAAAACATATAAATAATTTCTTTCATCACCGAGCATTTTATTTTTATCTCTTGCTCTTCCCACTAAAGAATATGCCTGACAAGGAGGACCACCAATTATTAAGTCGATAGATTTATTGTCTAATAATTTATCTATATCGTTAAAAATCATATTGATATTGTCCCAAGATATTTCATAGTTTAAAACGGTTTGTAAAAGTTTATCTGGTATATATGAATAGAATATATCTCTACTAATTCTACCATCAAGATATAATTTATATATATCTTCTTTATTGTTATCTAAAAGCCATTTGTAGGCTAGCCTTGTTTTTAAGGTGAAACAAGCAGCTTTATCAATTTCTACGTGGCTAATAGGAGAGAATCCAGCACGCATAAATCCTTCAGAAAGTCCTCCAGCACCAGCAAAAAGGTCTAAGTAATTAATTGTTTCCATCTTATACCTCCGCTTTTTTTCTGTATTTTTGCTGACCGGATGAAGTTTTTTCAATAGGGTCTAAATAACTGCTTTCATTTTTTGCAGTATTAAGAAACAAAGTTCCTAATAATATTCTATCTCTTCTTGGAATCCGATTCCACCTATAGCCTTTAAATAAATCCTTAACTAGAAATATCTCATTTGCTTTAATATTTCTTACTTCATCGATAGCATAATCTAATAACTCATTAACATTCACAGATACACCTCCATATGTATAACGTTATAAACAATGTTGTGCATAACGTTATTATAATGTATTGGAAAAAAATAGTCAATTAATAAAATGGCGAAGTCATGCAGGCAGGTTATATTAAGCAGACTTAAAAATGAATATAACTATTTCAACTATATTTTGACTATGATAAAATAAAACTGAGGACATAGCACTAATCCTCAAAAAAATAAAATAATCTTAAGCCAGAGGGATTACATATAATATGTAACCCTAATAGCATGCCATTTACCCAACCGAGTAAATAAATGAGCCATGCTATTCCGCTGTAAAATTGGCTACAGCAGCTGGTGATACACATCATGTGTACCCTTTTGCACTGAGTAGAAGGGAAGAGAATGAACGTAAACATAACTTACGAAAAAAGAGATATTTCAGTGCCAAAGAAGGTCGCAGAATTTCTTGAAGCAGATCGGAGGAAAATAGAGGCACAGGGT
>JAOARE010000004.1 GCA_025210695.1 Rickettsiales bacterium | reverse complement strand
GAGGGTTTTTATAGGAAGTAAATATGGAATTTGTCCATATAAATAAAAGAACCTGTTTATTTATATATGATTTCATTTAAATAAACAGGTTCCTTTTAAGGCAAATGTATACAAATTTTTATACAATTATAACGGTAGTTTGGTAAGGTAATTATTTTCAATTTCTAATACTTAAATTTACTAATGCTCCCTTGCATTTCTTCCGCTAATCTTGCTAAGGAATCACTGGCATTAGCTACTTCTTCCATGGATACAGTTTGTTCTTCTACCGAAGCTGAAGCTTCTTGGGTTCCTGCTGCATTTTCTTGGGAAATAGATGACAAATTTTCAACGATTCTTATAATCTCATACTTTTTATCTTCCATAGTTTGTGATGATTCATTGATTTGTGCTATTATTTTCTGCATCCTTTCAATCGCATTGTCAATACCTTTGAATTTGGTATTGGTCAATTCCACACTCTCTGTTTGAGATATAATAGCTTTACTTACCTCTTGTATTGTGTTAACTGCATATGCTGTTCTATCCGTTAGTTCCTTAATGATAGTAGCAATTTCCTCCGTAAAAGTATTGGACTGTTCTGCTAATTTCCTTATTTCATCGGCTACCACTGCAAACCCTTTACCTGCCTCTCCCGCTCTAGCTGCCTCTATAGCCGCATTTAATGCTAATAGATTTGTTTGTTCTGCAATGTTTTTAATCATTTGACTAGAGCTTTGTATCTTTTCTGCACTTTCATTTGTATTTATAATAATTTCATGTATTTCTTTTGCTGATTTATTACTTATTTCTGTATTTTCTACTAGTCTATCCAAAATAATAATGCCCTCATCTTTTAACCTAGTCACTTCATTAGTAGAACTATTTAGGGATTTAATATACACCTGCCCTTTTTGTATCAATTGGCCTAATTCAGTGATATGTACTACCCCATTTTCAGTATCCTTGGCTTGGTCACCAGCTCCTTTAGCGATTTCTTCAATGGTTCTAGCTACTTCTTCAGCAGCTGTTGACACTTGCTGGCTCGTTGAGGTTAATTCTTTGGAAGCTAAAAATACATGTTTAGATTTATTAGATATATCTTTCAAAATATGAATAAAATTCTTATGTACTGAAGTCATAGCATTAGCAAGTATTCCTATTTCATCCTTATTATTTAAATATTTCATAACTAGGTCATTCTCATCGATGGCTAAGTCATATTTACTAAAACGATGTAATAATTGGGATAGTATAGTTATGGGAGTTGAAATCTGACGACCAATAAAGTAAGCCATTATTAGACCTAAGATTATAAACCCAAAAGTTGCATATATTACTCCTATTTTCAAATCATATAACCATACTAGTACATTTGATCGCAACCCAGCTATTCCAACACTCCAGCCAGTTTCTTTAACAGGTGCATAACCAATATAAACATTTTTACCATCTTGATTATAATAACTACCAAAACCTTTTTCTCCCTTTGCCATATGATTGCTAATTTCAGCTAGCTCAGCAAAACTGATATCTTCCTTAACCTCTTCAATGGGATTGCGTTGATCTAATACAAATTCTTCATTTGGATGTGCTATAATACTACCCTTACCGTTAATTAAATATGCATATCCGCCTACTCCGAATTTGACTTCATTAGTAATTGCACTTAAAGCTCTACCATCAAGTACAGCTAACAATACACCTATAACATTTTTATTATCATCAAATATAGGAGTAGCACCTAATACTATAATGGATCCATCTGTTCTACTAACAACAGGATCACTGATATTAGAATGACCCTCCATTGCCTGCTTAAAATATTTGCGATCTCCTAAATATAGTTCCTGCCCAAGAGAATTTCTTACTTTCCCATCTGGTGTCCCAACCCCCATAAATAGATATTTCTTTTTCTCTGTCTCCTTCATTAAAACTGGAAGCTGGTTGTTTTTCCAATCCATACTTTTAATAGCTTCTCTATCTGCTATACCTTCTAAGATATTTAGTTTTGATTCGATATCTTTAGTAATTATAGATGATACTTGTGTTGCAAGCTCTTGCAAACTTTCTTTTATGTTATTTTCAATAGCATTGGATGCAATATTATATGAAATTAAGCTTAAACCACCTGTTACAATAAGAATTACTACTATAAAATAAATCATTAGTTTTTGTCTAATACTCTTCATTTTATATCCCTCTTTTTTTTTATCATTTATATAAGTTATTAGAAACTATACCTCCTTTATGAATACCCTATATTTGTATAGCCAACTAGCTAAACTCCTCCATTTATAGTGCCAAAACTCAAAGAGTTTTTTCAAATTACTCGTCTTTAAAGCTTGCCTTTCTTTTTTTGATAAAGGATTCTATGCCTTCTTTTAAATCATAGGTCCCACTACAATAGATCGATTGTGCCTGCTCAAATAGTAATCCTGCTTCAGTATTATTTTCAGCTGCCACATTTATGCCTTTTTTAGCAAATCTTACTGCTGCCGGTGGATAGCTTGTTAATTTTTCTGCTAGCTTCATCACAAATTTTTCTAAATCTTCATCCTCAACGAGATATTCTACTAAGCCAATTCTATAGGCTTCATTTGCATCTATCCTATCACAAGCCATTATTAATCTCTTAGCCTGTCCTACCCCGATAAGTTTTGTTATTCTTGTTGTTCCACCCATATCAGGTGATAACCCTAGTTGTACTTCTGTTAATGCAAATACAGAGTTTTTACAGGCAACTCTTAAATCCACACCTGCAATCAGTTCAACTCCTGAACCTATGCAATATCCATGTACCCCTGCTATCACAGGTATAGGTAGTTTTTGCCAAAAACTATACAAGCCTTGTAACCATTCTAAATTATCCTTCATAAATCTACTACTCACATTGGAAAGGTATTTTAGATCAATACCTGCTGAAAAAGCCTGCCCATCGGCAATAATAACAACAGCTCTTAATTCTTTGTCGGAATAAATTTCTTTCTGTATTGCCTCAAGCTCTACAAAAAATTTTCCGTCTACTAGGTTTAGAGGTGGATTGCATAGGGTTATAATACCTATACTTTCCCGCTTTTCAAGTTTGACTCTTGTCCCATATGCCATACTTACATCTCCTTTTTTATTTTTAATGCCACATCAAATGCATCATCATGGGCATCCATAATTTTTCTTACTTTCTTGGCATCCCCAATGACATCATACTTAAATCCATGCTCATGGAGATATCCAGTAAGTTTTCTTCCCACAGGTTTATAACCAGCCGCTAGTATGATAGTATTAGCAATTATTTTTTCCATACCCTCTTTCGTTTTTAAAGTTACATCATTTTTATCAATGGAAATAACCTTTGTATTCTTTCTCAAATCAACGCCTAATCTCTTAAGTTCTTTAGTCATAATCCATTTATATCCACCTAATCCGCTTCCAATTTTATTGGTCATTTCAACTACTGTGATTTTAGGTGAATTTTTAGAATCACTATGAAATGTAACAAACTCAATTTCCTTTGGATTAATTAAAAGCTGAGGCATCAGCTTTTGAGGTATATACTTTGCTTTAAAATTTTGATAATATACTTTGGGAATCAATTTACTAATTAGAAGCTCCGCAGTTTCAAGACCTACAATTCCACCCCCTATAATCAGAACATCTTGCTGTAAAATATTTTGAATCATATCATCAGAGAAGGATAATACTTCCTCTGCCGTTAAAACATTTGATCCATAAATCCCATCGATTTGAGGTATGATTGGGCTACTGCCAGTAGCAACAAATACATGCTCTGGCCCTATCTCTTCAATCAATTTCCATGTTACTTCAGTATTGAGCCTTATTTCCACTCCAAGTTCTCTTATTCTATCCTCTGTAACCTCTACATAATTTATAAAGGTTTCCTTATGGGGTGGTTTACTTGCAACGACTACCTTTCCACCCAACACTCCTTCTTTTTCACATAGGATGACCCTATGTCCTTTTAAAGCACTAACTCTAGCGGCTTCCATGCCTGCTGGTCCGCCGCCAATGATAAGGATAGTTATTGGCATATTAGTCTTCTCTATTTCAACTGTTTCCTTTCCAACCTCGGGATTAAATACACATTTAACATCCTTAAATTTTAAGACTCTCTCAATACAACCTTGATTACAAGCTTGACATTTTCTATATTTTTGTTTGTTTCTAATCTTATTAGGATAATCCGGATCAGTGATTAACTGTCGTCCAAGTCCTATAATATCCGCTTTGCCAGTATTTATTATATTTACTGATACCTCGGGATCATGAACTCTGTTTGAAACAATAACTGAGATTGAAATGCCATCCTTAATGGATTCAGCTAAGAAATCATATCCTCCATAGGGAATATGTCTTGTGATCTGAGGAACAGGTGATTCATGCCATCCTCCAGTAACATTTACTGCATCAATCATATCTTCAACATCTTTAGTAAACCGCTGCATAAAATCTATACCATATCCACCCAACATATCCGAGGCTGAAATTCTTAAAATAATGGGAAAATCACTTCCAACTTTTTCCCTAACCTTAGCAATAACTTCCTTAGGAAATCTGATTCTATTGACTTCCGCTCCTCCGTATTCATCGGTTCTTAGATTTGTTTTCGGCGATAGGAACTGAGTAAGTAAATAACCAGCACTACAGCTGATTTCAATAGCATCAGCATCTGCTCTTTTAGCCCTTAAGGCCGCCTCCCCAAAATCTTTAATGGTACTTTCAATGTCTTCCTTTGTCATGACCCATGGCTCGGTCTTATATATTGGCGAAGGTACCGCTGAAGGTGCTACGGGCTGCTTATTGCCAATTAACATGGGTATATTATTTCTTCCCGTATGGAATAATTGCACAACTAATTTACAATCACCTTCATGCATTAAATTACTTAATTCTTTAAATCCTTCAATATATTTATCATCATCTAAAAAATGCATATCTGGTGGTCCAGCCACATCATTAACCGCTGCAATAACAGTTATAGCAGAAACTCCTCCCTCTACTCTTTCTTTATAAAAGGCCTTATCTCTTTCCGATATTTCCTTTTTTTCTGCATAACCTGTATGCATTCCTAACATAAACAATCTGTTTTTCAATTCTAAATTTCCTATTTTAACAGATTCAAACAATGCATCTACCATTAAAACCACCTCATAGCTTTCTAATTTTTTTAGTACTCCTATAACATGAATAATGATAAATTAGTCTCACTTATTCTAATTCATTAAACTTCAACTCCATTATATTTTTCTAAAATAGAAATAACATACTGAAACACTTATAAAAGCAAAAACAAATGCACTTAATTTTTGGGGCAAATCTATAAATGACATAAAAATAGCATAACCAAATGCTAATCTGGAAGATAAGCCTAGAATATATCGATTAACAAGGGAATTTATCAAAATCATCTAATAAATTCTCTGAGATTTGTAGGATATAATATATTAATATTAAGGGTGTAATCCTTTACAATAGTATATATTGAGCAAAAACAATGCCAATAAAGTTCGGCTGAATGACTATACTTAAAACCTAATACATGTGCAAAGCTTGTACAATAAGTTAAATTTTTGCACATAATATAAAAATCCCATAATAAATAAAACCCCTTACATCTCATTATATGTGCAAGAGGTTAGTGTAAAACGATACCAAATCCAAAACACCTAGCTTGATAATGCTTTTCTTACAAATCCCACTAATTCCATTACAATCTTTTCCTCATCCCGGATTGTTTCTGATCCTAAAAATATCTTCATTCTTTCTTTATAGTAGTCTGATGTATAGGAAAATTGGAACATTATGATCAGGTTATCAATATAAAATGCCGTAAGTCGCTCATCAATATTAGCATTGATTATACCCTTCTCCTTGGCGGTTCTTATAACATCACAATAT
>JAOARE010000003.1 GCA_025210695.1 Rickettsiales bacterium | reverse complement strand
TAGATTTATCTAAATTTAATGCCAATAAAATGATTATGGATTTCAACGAAATGGATCTCAATGAAGACATTCAAAATATGATTAGCGAATGCAACGATTTGTATTTAAATGAAAAAAATATTCAAATCTATTTTAACAATCCATCTAAAACTATAATCCAAGGAGATAAAAACAGATTGACTCAGGTTCTACGTAATCTTTTTGCCAATGCAATTAAGTTTACCCCAGATGATGGAACCATTAACATATCCTTAAAAAACACTAAATTAAATGATAAAGCAGCAATTCATTTTACTATAAAAGACTCAGGTATTGGAATTCCTCCAAAAGAGATGGATTCTATATTTACTCCCTTCACTCAAAGCAGCCTTACTAAAACAAAAGCTGGTGGCACTGGACTTGGGTTGTCTATTTGCAAACAAATCATCACTTCTCATAATGGTAAAATATGGGCAGAAAATAATGAGGATATAGGAGCAAGCTTACACTTTATAATTCCAATCTCTCAAAGCAGTGAAGACAAAACTTCGCAAAACACATCATCACTTACTTCAGCCAATATTTTAATGATAGATGATGAAGATATCTGCCTATCTAGCATGGAATTACTAATATTAAACACACCATATACTTTCATTAAAACTGATGGAGGAATCTCCGGACTCGATTATATTAAACAGAATTATAATAACATCGATGTAATTCTACTTGATCTTATGATGCCAGATATCTATGGCTTAACTATTTTAGAAGAAATAAAGAAAGATCCAAAACTAGCTAAAATCCCTGTTATTCTTCAAAGTGGAACCTCCGACCAAATAGAAATTCAAAAAGCCTATAATATGGGAATCTCTAGTTTTATAAGTAAACCATATAAAAAAGATATAGTACTTAAAGCAATTGAAACCGCCATAAAGGACAAAAACCCTTAAAACAAGGTAAAACAACCGTTAAGTATTATTATACAATATTTTCTTGTATAAATAAATCAAAATATATTGATTAATATTTATTAATCTGTTAATCTGCGCTATTATAAAAATAATATTTAATATAAATTATAATGGCAAAAGAACATAATACAAATTTCAACAAACAAACGAATTTTTCTAAACAAACCATCGATCAAAAAACCCTTGAAGATTACGTAGCGTTTTTTACAACTGAACATGGAGCTGATATTCTACCTTATGCATATCTAGGCTCTGGTAATCTTTATGATAAGCTACTAGAGAAAAATCCATCTTATTATCTATTTAATGATGAAGTTTCTTTAATAAGAAATAATTCACATAAAATTTCTAAATATCTATCTGACATTAAAGAATTAATTGAAATAGGACCAGGATCTAGTCGCGCTGTTAATAATAAAACAATTCCAATATTAAATTGCGCTCCAGAACTTAAGAGTTACTATGCCATAGATCATTCCATAAACTATCTCACTGATGCCTGTAAATGCATTTCAACTAACATCCCTAAATTAAATATATTTCCCTTAGAAGCCAATCTACTGCAAAAAGACCCTATAGCAATAGATATACAAACAACAGTAAAAAAGGCTGTAATGTTATTAGGTGGCACTCTAGGAAATTTTACTACCACAGAACAGGAATATATTTTAAAAAACATCTATAGTTTTATGTCACCCCATGATATCTTTATTTTAACCATTGATATAAACCAAGATGAGGAATCTTTAAATTTAGCTTACTCTAATATTGATACCAATAAGTTTATAATGGAAGCACTCCATTATTTCGCAACAATTAATCCCGACTTCTCAAAATATCTTAACTCTTTTGAAGTAAAATGCACCTGGAATAAAGAACTTCACTTTCTAGATATGTATTTCATAGCAAAACAAGAGATATCCTTTTATTTTCCAGGGTACGGTGATATAATGATAAGAAAAGGGCAAAAACTCAAAGGTATCAAATCTAGAAAACCTACAACAAACAACGTGGTAAAACTGCTAAACAATAATAGATTCTCTATTATTGATGAGTTTACAAACTTTAATAAAATGAAAATGTTTATTTGTCAAAAAAAGTAAAAATGAAATTATTTAATAAAGTATTAGAATCAGCAGAAGAACGGGTCCATAAATTTGGAGCTCAGTATTATACTTTTTCTATATTTGGAATAATTAATTATCCATTGGCATATATATACGAAATCTATACAGGTTCTCCAAAGGGATATTTACTAAGAATTTTAGCAGGAATATTATGCTTTATACTTCTCCTAAAAGATAAATGGCCCCAGAAATTTAAGAAGTTCTTACCCGTTTATTGGTACTCAACCATTACTATTTCATTACCAATATTAGCAACTATCATGTTATTAGAAAATAATTTCTCATTAGGGTGGCTAATAAACTTTAATATAGGAGTAATGATACTTATATTATTATTAGATTCTCTTTCATTTATAATTATCCAATTATCTGGAATAGCCCTTGGAACCCTCATATTTTATGCCTCTGGAAATGATATAGTAACTTTACCTAACAATGAATATACCTCCTTATTTCTTTATATGTTTTTTTGGATTGTGGTTCTAGGAACTATTTTTACAAGAAATAAAGAAATATATAATGAT
This sequence comes from Rickettsiales bacterium, assembly GCA_025210695.1. Lineage (NCBI taxonomy): Bacteria > Pseudomonadati > Pseudomonadota > Alphaproteobacteria > Rickettsiales > Rickettsiales bacterium. The sequence goes on along the minus strand of JAOARE010000003.1, from coordinate 409 downwards.
TTTATGCAAAAAGCTAAAGACGACCTTAATATTCAACTTGAACAAAAAGTTAAAGTTCGCACCTTAGAACTTGAAAAAGCTTTAGCTGCTAAAACAGAATTCCTCAATAATATGAGTCATGAAATTAGAACTCCCATCCAGGGCTTCACAAGCTTGTCTGAAGGGTTAGTTGAACATTGGAAAAACTTCTCAGAAAGCAAGAGAATTAGTATAGCTCAACAAGTGTCAATCAGCGCTAAACGCTTAGCATCCCTTGTAGGAGGATTATTAGATTTATCTAAATTTAATGCCAATAAAATGATTATGGATTTCAACGAAATGGATCTCAATGAAGACATTCAAAATATGATTAGCGAATGCAACGATTTGTATTTAAATGAAAAAAATATTCAAATCTATTTTAACAATC
>JAOARE010000002.1 GCA_025210695.1 Rickettsiales bacterium | reverse complement strand
TCTTCAGATTCATCGCCATCTTCTTCTAATTCTTCATCCTCTTCTTCAGATTCATCGCCATCTTCTTCTAATTCTTCATCCTCTTCTTCAGATTCATCGCCATCTTCTTCTAATTCTTCATCCTCTTCTTCAGATTCATCACCATCTTCTTCTAATTCTTCATCCTCTTCTTCAGATTCATCACCATCTTCTTCTAATTCTTCATCCTCCTCTTCAATATCTTTGAACTCCTTTTCAGGTGAAGACTGCAAATTTTCTTGGCTTATTGACTCTTTAGATACGCCCTCTAAATCTTCTTTAGATTCAACATAAACTTCTGCACCACTAGATTCATCTTCTTCCCCCAAGATATTTTTCTCTTTTGTATTTTCAGAAGGTTTATTATCTTCAATATTATGATTAGCCTCTTGATTTTCAGTCTTTTCTTTTTCGGACATAACTACTTATTACCTTACTTTTTTTAAATTCATTTTTTCACCTAATTTGCCACCTCTGCACCAGCGGTCTCAGGATAATAAAAACGCATTACATAAACTAACTCTTTATCAAATTTGCCATCTATCTTTTTTGAAAAAAGATCAAATTGATATGCTCTTTTATTAGTAATAATGGTCATATTAGTATGCATATTATCCTCCAATGGCTTCACAAATAAACGATGTCCAACTGCATTAATCTTCCAAGCATATGAATCTCCCATAGAAATAGTAGAAACTTCTTCTCCTTTAGCAAATTCTATACTTGTTTGATAACCATAGAAAATCATTAAATTATATACTTCATTTTCGTTATAAATATAGGTCTTCACACGATTATCTGTTGTAATAGGTTCATCCGCAATAGATACTCCAGCAACAGAAAGAAGTAAAACTATAAAAAACTTTCTAAACTTATTAAATTTCATTTTATTATTCCTAAATAACCTATTTTACCACATCAATACTAGTGTTTTCTATATCATCACGATAAGATGTAATAAAGAAACCAAGTGGATTTTCCATTCGATCATTATCGCTCATTTTAGTTTGTTGATATTTATATGTTAAAGTTACAATTTTATATATTCTATTATCCACTGCATTTCTAAGGTGCCCCTTGTCTGCTATAATGGTAAACCTAACAACTGCCCTAGAGTCTCCCATTCTTCCTCTAGAATCAGCTACTGGAGGAAAGAACTGAATTGACCTAAAAACAACTTCTGTAGAAGTTTGATTACCATAAAGCGCAATGGGACTCTGAGCACTACCATTAAAAAATCGACTAAATGCTCTATACACCCCAGGAGTAGATAACAAACGCACCACTGTTAAATAATTATACCTCCAACTTTCAGAGCTATATCCTTCTCTTGCTTTGATATATCTGGTAATAAAATATTTATTTAATACTTCATCGCTCGTTAATTCACGATTCACAAGAGGATTTACAATATTAGTAATACCTGTCTTTTTCTCAATTTCTATTACAAATGGTTGAATTTTAAATGTTGAAGACACATTACCAACAACAAAAACGCTTGCTATCACCAAGACCAGAGATAGCAACAAAACTATTAGTATTAAATTGCGCTGAACAACAATGGAGTTATATCTATCAGAATACCAATTATTAATACTACTAACTACATTCTCACTATTGGCTTCTGGAGCTTCACCCTTCTGCCCTGAAAATAAATTATTAACTTTAAACATTCAAAAAATAACTACTCCATATAAATAACAACTTACCATTATCAACCCACAACCATTAACAAATCATTAACAACTGAAAAATTCTTGCAACTTACTGAAAAATAACTTTATAGAGTTAATAGAAACTGTGATAAGATTACAAAAAATACAGCCCCTAACATACTATATTTTAATATCCCTTCCTAACGAGAGATGACAATCAATAAAATTTTAAAGCTATATTTACAATATGCTACTGCGATAAAGCCTCATTCAATAGATTAATTCTATTAACATTATTGTCCTCTTTAATTTTTACATTACTAGAGTTAGTAGTTTTAGTGGCAGTTGTATTATAGTTGGCCTTTACACTACTTTTAGTAGGCTCCGCAGCTTTAACAACTTCATTTGTTACTTTAGAAGGAGTAGACCTCTGAACAGCCACTACTGCTTTATGAGAGCTCTTCTTAGACCCCTGATCAACTCTTATATAATCTCCATTCTTATCTGTAGCTATCTTAGTTTTATTTTGTTTCTCTTTATATTTAGGAACTGGAACCACATCTTTTTCCTTCTCTAAAGAATCTTGATTCTGATTCTCTTTTGCTTTTCTTTCCTTTTCTTGCTGCTTTTTAAGTACAGCAGCTTTACGAAGAGCAGACTCCCTAGCTTCCTCTTTAACATCAGGATTAGCAGCCATAAATTTATTTAATTCTGTCATATCATTTGAATCTACTGCATTTTTTGCTAATTCATCTAATTGAGCGCGCTGAGCTTTATCCTTCTCATTCTTCTTCTTAGCAGCATCTGCTTCCGCTTCCTGCTTTCTAAGTGTAGCAGCTTTATATAAAGCAGAATTTACATCCGCTTCAGTGATTTCAGGATTAGCATCCCTAAAATCAGCCAAATCCTTCTTCGCCTGAGAACTGCCATTAGAATCCTCCATCTCCTTTGCTATTTTATCTAATTGAGCGCGCTTAGTTTTCTCTGATGCTGTATTTTTATTAGACACATTACCAGAAAGTGAAGTATTAGATTTCAGCTGTGAATATTTTGCTTGCATTTCATCATATTCTTTCTGTAATTTTCCAGCTTTCTCAACCCTTGCCTGAAATTTATCACTGTCACTAGCTGTACGATCTTTAAGAGATATAGCATCATCTAATTTTCTTTGTAATTCAAACAGTTTTTTACTAACACTAAAAAGCTCCTCTGCTGCTAGAGAATCTTTAGGATCATTAATTCCAGACTTTAACTCTTCAGAATACTTAGCACCTAATTCATTGCGTCTATCCTCCAAAACCTTCACATCTTCTTGGGTAATTCTTAAATCATCCCTAACACCTGTAATTTTAGGAACAGAATTATCTCCTACATTGTTTCCTCCAACAGAAGGTTTAGAGGTGCCTGAAATTTTCTCCTTAGATTGAACAGTTTTCTTAGTATCAACAATTCCTAACTGAACTAATAACTCTGTTCTTTTATCATTTGCTGCATTAACTTCTTCAAGTCTACGATCACCCCCAAAAGAGTTGTAAAGCATAATCTTAGACTTAAGTATTGCCTCCTGATTACTTAAATACCTTAATAATTTTCTATCTTCATCAGATAATTTAGATATTGAAAACCCTATATATGACGAAACCTCATGAAGCTCCAATTTACCAAATTGGTTTGTGCTTAATTTTAGATCACTAACGGAAGCATCAGTAAATAACTTATACTTATTCAACTGTAATTTATCAGCATCCGTACAATCACCAGCTTTACACTTGAGGGATAATTCACCAGTTTTTTGAACAACTTTAGGCAAGGATTTCTCATGGGCATCACGATATTCTTTATGCGCATTTTTATATTCTGTCTTATGTGCTTTCAATTCATCTTTTGTTATTTTTTGAGATTTATGCTTCTCTAAAGACACCCTTAGTTGCTGCTGTTTTTCATAAGCTGCTATCATTTTTTTGTACACATCATCTGATTCACCTGAAATGGCTTTTACAGCATCAATGTGCTCCTGAGTAATCTCTTTACTGTAAGGACTTTCAACTCCTTCTTGGATGTTTTCTGCCAGATCATCATCTTCTTCTTCCATATATTCTACCATTTCAAGGTAGTCTGCACTCCCTTCTTCTGAAACGGTTGAAGCCGATAGATTGTCAGCCTGATCTGAAGCATAAGCAGGTTTATCAAAACCAAATAAAAACACAGTTGTTATACTAAAAACTGCTACTATCTTTGCTAAAGCTTTTTTATATTGATTTTCCATCTTACACCTCTTTATTGTAAGTCCTTATCTAAAACTTAAATGCCTTATTAATATACACGCCAAACTTCGTCTTAACGTCATGTTGCTCTCCATCAACTTTATAGCTCTTATTTACAGGAACCGCTGCTTCTGCGCCACAATCAATATCATAAAGCAGTTTTAGTCTTAGCCCAGCACCTGTTGATGAAAGATGGGTAATATCAGTATCACCATATTGCTTACCAACATACCCCATATCTCGGAATATATATGGCTGAACTTCATCAACAAACATCCTGCCATCCATCTGATGAGTATACCTCACTTCTAAGGATGCTGCTAACATTCTATTACCATCAATTGTTCCAAAGCTATAACCTCTGCCAAAATCTCTACCACCTAGTGTAAATTTCTCTTGGCTTGGTAATTTATGCCCTGAGTAATTCGCGCTAACATGAGAAAAAATACTAAAGTTATTTGCTATTTCTTGATCTCTATAGATATTAAATTTTATAATATTGAAATGCTCATCTGGAGAATCAATTACATCTAAAACACCACCATCATTATAGTTTTTAAACCTACCATCAATTCCCTGAACCACACTTAAATGCATCATATTGCGACCATCTGCTCCATCCTTAAATAAGAATTTAAGTCCTGCATCACCTGAGATATAATTCGATTTTCTATCCGTTCTTGAAACATTAGTAATGCTATCCACCACATGACTAGTGGCATTTCTATAGTTAACAGCTATTTCTCCTTGAAGATCCTGGTGAGCTGCTAAATACAGATGATGTGTAAGAGAAGCCCTAACATTATTCCCCGTACCACTATCGGCATTCACTATATCATCTTTTGTTGAATTATTTTCAAAATGCGAAGCAAAGAAATGAGCATCTGTACCATAAGTATTAATAGTTCTGCTATAACCAAAACCTACATCATTTAATCTATCTGGATGATTAGTTGTAGAACCATGTACTAGAAATGAATCTGGAGCTCCAAACGGAGAATAGATCTGTCCAACAGCCGCCATCTGCATTTTTCCTAAATCATTCACCCCATAATTATCCACTCCAACAAAAGCTTCACCTTTTGTTTTTACAGTAGCAATAATTAATTCAGTTTTAGATGAATCCCCTATTTTCTCTTCTAATTTATACTCAATATCATAACCAGGGATCTTATTCATTAATGCTAAATATCTCTGTACATATTTTACTTTAGCTGTCTTAGCAGACAAAATTTTATCTGCATATTCCTTCATTAATTGATTATTCTTTCCTTCACCCAAAATAACAACACTATCAATACCAGCAACTCCAATACTAACTTTTAGCCTTCCTTTGTTTTCACTTATATTTACTTGTGGCACTAAATAATCTTGCTGTATAAGACTCTTAATTAATTTAATTTTTAACTCGGATATCATTTCATGAGTCATGTACTTGCCAACATACTCAGCACATATATCCTTAATACTTTTTTGCTGCTCTATTCCGTCAAAATTAATTGTTATTTCATGAACTACAAAAGCTTTAAAGCTTGCAGTATACACTGAGCTATCGCGAGAACTCTTCCCAGCCTTACCGCGCACAATACCTACTGATTTATTTTTTATAATTGAACTTTGATCATATATATTATTATTAGCTATCTGATTCTTTTGAGCTAAAGCAGTCGACGATAGAAGACTAATTAATAACGCATATTTTATAGTTAATCTCATAATTTTCCTGTTGTTTTGAAATAACCTGCAAACCCAATAATACACACCCTCCCACCCCTGTTCAATTTATAATTGAGGAGGTGCGCGCTAAAAACATATAATGTGAGACTTTTTTACATCTATGTTTTAAAAATAATAATTATATAAATTAGATTAGCTTTTAGTTAACTTATAAAACTCTTTGTTTAGAGCTATTACAGCAAGTGTCCACATAACCATAGTGACTACAAAAACTATAAATATCTCATAAGTAAGATCAGACAAATTTGGACTAATAAACTGAAACATTATCTGCTGCAAAATAGCACCAAAAGCTTTACCAAATCTGCCACCTATAACATCCACAGCTGCTTTACCTTTTATTCTAAGCTCTCTATCTAAAGGAATGAAAGCCATCTCTTTAGTTGCATCAACAAAAGCATAGTTGAAAGATTTAAACAACATCACTTGCAAAGCTCCAACCATAACCGCCATTGAAAGCAAACTTATTTCAAATTGAGAAAACCACTCACCAAATAAATCTCTAAATATAATTAAGTTAAAGAAAATTACTCCTGTACAACCAGCACCTAAAGGTGTAAATAATGCTGCCACTATCCATTTAAATTTTCTAAGAATATAAGCCCCAAACAACATCGTGACTATTGTTGTAAAGCCAAATATTATATGGAACTTACCCATAAATGCACTATAATTACTATTAGAAATATATTGAAGGCGCAGCTGATCTTTCCAAACGCTTTCTATCATATTAACTCCAACCCCATAGCAAAATACTATCACCATAATTAACCAAAGATACCTTGAAGAAAATACATACTTAAAGCTTTCTACTACCGATAATTTAATTTTTTCTTTCTCTGTATTATGCTTTCTATCGCAAAGAGAAGGGTTAAATAAAACATTCTTATACATCCATCTATAAATAGATATCAGTCCTAAGCATGCCACAAATACACTTATCATCATCCATTTGATGGTTACATTCCAAGCTTCATAATCAGATGGGTCTTCAAAACAAACAGAAACATTACTCTGCACAACTCCAGCTATCACCAAGCCCAATTGACCAACTAAACCAAATAAGGCATAAGTTTTTTTTGCTTCTTTTATATTATACAAATCATTAGCCAACTGCCAAAATAAAAGAGTCAACATCACTGTGCCACATAACTCAGACATCATATAAAACACGCTAACTGTCCAATTCTGAATCATCAATATTTGATATTTGAATTGAGGGTATTTAGATATCCAATTAGATAAATCTAAATGAAAAAAACTAGTATTAGGACCTAAAACAAAAGCATAAAACAAAAAGAAACTTGCAAAAAACATTGCAATTACATAATACAATTTATCTCTAGATAACAGATTGGCTAGCTTTGAGAAACAGACAAAAAATATTACAGTGGAAGGAAAAACTATATAAAATTTTACATAGCTAATTAGCTCTGCCCCAAGAGTTGGCACTAAAATTGAATCTTTGACCCCTCTAAGCAAACTATATATATAAGCAGATAGCAAGAATATTAATGTGGTTGGAATATATTTATGCAATATATAGGTTTTATTTTCAACTAATAGCTTAGCTATATCAATGAATTTTTTTTTAAAATCACTAGTTCTTAAAAATTGCATTTTATTTTATCAGTCTATAGTTTAAGTATATCTTCAAACCCGATTGACTCTACTTCAAAACATCAAGACATACAACCTTATAATAACAATTCAATATTATTTATTTAGAATAGTATATATATAGTGATATCATTGCTGTTGATTCACAGAAGAAGATCCTTTATATATCAACACTTTCTTTATTCTACGAGGATCACTATCTAATATTTTAAACACCACACCTGCTGAAGGATGAGCAATACTATCACCCTTATTAGGAATTGTTCCAGAAATGGATAAAATAAGCCCTCCTAAAGTATAATATTCTTCATTTTCTTCACCCAACTTCAAACCTAATTTTTCTTCTAAGTCTTCAACTTCGATTCTTCCACTAACCTCAAAATTTTCTTCATCAATAACTTTAAATTCTAACCCTTCATCTCCCTGATCATGTTCATCTTCAATCTCACCAACAATTTCTTCTACTAAATCCTCAATAGTGATTAATCCATCAATTCCTCCCATCTCATCTACCACCAATGCAATGTGAGTTCTGGTTTGGCGCATTTCTTCAAGAAGGTTATAAATCTTCATTGAAGGAGCAATTATAAGTAGTTTACGCAATACCGCATCTATCTTAAAAACTGGATTATCTTTTGGAACCAATAAATAGGGTAAAATATCTTTTATATTGATAAAACCGATAATATTATCCAATTCCTCTTTATAAACTGGCATTCTTGTATGCCTGCATTCTAAAAAGACTCTACTAATATCATCCAAAGAACTTTTATAGTCAATTGCCGCTATATCTGCGCGAGGAATCATAATATCTTCAGCTTTAAGAAGCTGAAATTTAAACCAGCTATTATCAACTTCAGAACTTGCATCTAAGGAATTATTATAAGTATGGTTATGGTTATGCTCAGACTTAAATTTAAAAAAAGAAAACAACCTAGCTATCATAGTTGATAGTTTATGCGATTTATATCTCTCTCGACCACCTTCCGGCATATATATTACCTTTTTACTAATATTCATATGGGGATTTTATACCAAGACTTGATAGAATTTCCACCTCAAGACTCTCCATTTGGAAAGCATCTTGATCTTCTTGATGATCATATCCCAATAAATGCAACAATCCATGAACAAGCAAATGAGCAAAATGATTCTGGAATGTATTACCGTCCCGTCTTATTTCATCTTCCATCACCCCATATGCAAATATTATATCACCTATAGAAAGAAATCCATCTTGTATTTTTAAATCGCCCAATTTATCTATTATAATATCTTGAGCAGGAAAAGACAAAACATTCGTAGACTTGTCTTTACCAAGATATTGGAAATTAATCTTTTGTATTGTATCGTTATTGGTAAGAACAATAGAAAACTCAATATGGGTTATATATTTATATATATCAAGCCTAGAAAACACAGCCTTAGATACTTTAAGAGCTAACTCTGACAAGTTGCCCCAAACATCATCCTGAACCTCAAAATCTATATCAATTCTAAGATTGCTATCTATATCAGTAGTAGTATAATATTTACTCATTTGATGATTATATCATATAAAATAAAGTCTGCACTTATATTGTATATAACGAACCTCCGTAACTTGCAACCCTTGCTCCGGTAACATTTGGAATAGTAACGGATAAACCGTAGAGACTGCGCACGGCCAAATATGCAAAAATCTCCGCCTCCATATAAACGCTATCCCAACCAATTTCACTTGCTAATTTAATATCAACCACACCAAACTTGTCATTTAAATATTGCTTAAGAAACTTTAAAATAACTGAATTATTCCACCCTCCTCCTGCTAATACCCATTTTCTTGGAGCATTCATATCCACATTGTCTGTAATACATTTAGCTGTGAGAGCCTCTAATGTAGCACATCCGTCATAAATACTTAAAACATCTAATTCTTCAATTAAATGAAACTCCCCTGAGTCTAAAGACTTTGACACTTTACGCTCAAGATATGGTTGTATAAAAGTAATCATCTTATCTAAGATAACTTGATCAACCACTCCCTTTGATCCATATTTCCCATCTAAATCCATAAATTCTTGGTTATTAGTTTTTTCACGAATATAACGATCAATTAGAACATTACCAGGACCGGTATCAAAACCCATAACCTGGTTTTCACTACCTCCATTGATGATTGTGATATTAGATATTCCACCACAATTCACCACCACCACTGGGAAATAAGAATCCCTTAATGCTAAAGCATGATGATAAAGAGGAGCTAAAGGAGCACCCTGCCCACCATTTCTAATATCATCACTGCGAAAATCATTTACAACTTTAATACCAGTTAAATCTGCTAATAATTGCCCATCACCTATTTGAATGGTTATTCCCTCTTCAGGATTATGATAAATGGTTTGACCATGATACCCTATAACATCAATATCCTTAGGCAATAAATTGCTCTTCTTAAGTAATTTTTTAACTACCTCAGCATGAAGCTCTGTAGACCTATTTACCACCTCCAAAGAGGCTATATTTTTTTTAGCATCTCTTACAACTAGCTCTGCCTCTCTAAGTTTTAACTTAAACTCATCATCATAAGAAATAGATGCAGTTACTTTAGGCTTTATAATCTTCTTGCCATCAGTTTCCATGAGCACAGCATCTATACCATCCATAGAAGTTCCACTCATTAAACCTATGCTTTTTAAAATCATAACAGACCTATTGTTTAACTTCTTTGCCTATAATATTTTCTGCTTCTAAAGCATTCTTGGGAGACACCCCATTAAGTATAAGATTAGCTCCTTCTAAATCTTCATCTATAGGCTGAGCTCTTCCTCCCAGAACTTTTGCTAGAAATTGTTCTGCTAAAGCATAGAATGATATTCTATTTTCTGGTCTTGCAAAACCATGCCCTTCATCAGGATATAAAGCATAAACCACAGGAATATTTTTACTCTGCATTTTTTCTACAATCTGATCAGATTCTATCTGATTTACTCTAGGATCATTAGCTCCTTGAGCAATAAGAAGAGGTTTTTTTATATTATCCACAAATGATATTGGAGAAACTTGCAATAAAGCTTGTTTGTCTTCCTCAGTCTCCCAAGGCCCCATCCATTTCTTCATTGCATTCAAATACGGCCCCCAATACGGAGGAACATTTTCTAATAAAGTAATAAGATTAGCTGGGCCAACAATATCAACTGCGCAAGCAAACACATCTGGAGTCATCGTAAGACCAACTAAAGCAGCATAACCACCATAACTTCCTCCATAAATTGATATTTTTTTAGGGTTGGCTATTTTATTAGATATAGCCCAATTTACCGCATCTATTAAATCATCATGCATTTTCTTCCCCCATTGCCCATTACCAGCATTCAGAAAATCTTTGCCAAAACCTGAAGAAGCACGATAATTAACACTCAAGACTGCATATCCACGATTAGCTAACCATTGATGTTCAGGGTCAAATCCCCAATAATCCCTTAATCTTGGTCCACCATGAACATTAAGAACCAATGGAAGGGGATTCTCTGGCTGCATAGAATTATTTAATTTACTATTTCTTGGAAATGTAATATAGCTAACCAAATCTAAACCATCCCTAGACTTTATAATCACTGGATACATTTTTGCCAATTTATATTGATCTAACATAGATCTGTGGCTAAATAAGAAGTTAGCTGTTTTTTTATCTCTATCATATTGGTAATATTTAATAGAAGCATCATCAGACATAATCACCACTATCCAATGCTTATCATCTATACTACGACTCCCTATTATTATCTCTCCACCGTTTGCAACAGATTCTAAGTAAAGCATATCATCTTTAATAGAATCATCTAACAACTTATACTCACTTTTTAAATAAGTAGTTCCTATTGCCTGGATAATATTTTTAGTAGGGTGAGAAGTGAAAATATTTACATCAGATTTATCATCTTTGGCTATTATATTTTCTTCTCCGGTTTCTAAATTTATAGACTTCAAAGCTGCAGTATTGAGGTTACGACTGTCTGACAAATAAAGAACATTCCCATCTTCACTGAAACCATAAAGATTTGTGCTTGTTATGTCATCAAAAGGCACCTCCATAAATGGCTGCCAAGAGTTATCTTCAAACTTAAAATATTCTCTTCCACCATTTTCAGCAATAAAACTAGCAAAACGTATTTGTAGATCTTCATCAATAACCACATCATCGAATTTAGTATTTTCTAAAACTAACTCTCTGTTGCCAGTAGTTAAATTATATTTATAGATATCAAAATATTGTTTATCTCTTTCATTAGTAGAAATCAGTGCTTCATTTGGGAATCTATGACTAACATAAGAAACATAAGCTCTCACAGCAGTTTCTGGAGTCAACAATTCTGTTACACCTGTCTCTATATTAATCGAATAAACACGATAATTCTCATCACCTTTATTATCAAGAGAATAGAGAAGATGTTTATTATCATAGGCCCATGTATAATTCCTAATTCCTCTAGTATCATCATCTGTTATTACCTTAGCAGAATCTATATCATCTCTAGGAGCAAGCCAAATATTTAACACACCATTGCTTGGCGCAATATAACTTATGTATTCTCCATTGGGACTAATTCTTGCTGCAAACTTATCTGGATTACCAAATAAAACACTACGTGGAATAATAGGATCTATAACTTGATTAGATCTATTTATAAATAAATAACTTATAAAAATTAAAGATATGATAAGTATAATTGAAATGATTTTAAGGCGCATGGATTGACACTATTTTAATAAAATTTAATATCAATCCATTCTATCTTAAAGATATAAAAAAACAATTATTTTAGCTAAAAATATTTTTTATCTTCTTAAAAAAACCTTCTGATTGAGGACTAGAGCCAGCTGTTTCTAATTCAGCAAACTCCTTCAATAACTCTTTTTGCTTGTCTGTTATTTTTATAGGAGTTTCGATCATTGCATGAATATACATGTCTCCTCGACTTTTACTATGAATACGAAGCATACCTTTGCCTTTAAGTCTAAACTTAGCTTCGTTTTGAGTGCCTGCAGGAATTACAAATTTCACAGAACCGCCATCAATACAAGGAACTTCAATACTACCACCTAAAATAGCTGTAGTCATTTTGATAGGAATTCTACAATGCAAATTCACCCCATCCCTTTCATAAAGTTGATGCTTTTTAATATTAACAAAAACATATAAATCACCAGCTTGTCCGCCTCTAATTCCGGATTCACCTTCTCCACTCAAACGAATACGATTTCCATCTTCAATCCCAGCTGGAATAGTCACTGAGAGATTCTTCTCTCTTTGAACCCTTCCTTCACCTCTACAGCTTCCACATGGATTTTTAATCTTCTTACCTATTCCATTACAAATATGACAAGTGCGCTCTACCGTGAAGAATCCCTGTTGAGCTCTAATAGAGCCTCTCCCATTACAAGCATTACATCTTTCAGGCTGCCCTTTGTCGGCACTTCCAGTAGCATTACAAGTTTGACATGAAGCCGCACAATTAAACTTAATTTTAGTTTTTTTACCTTGGAAAGCTTCCTCTAAAGAAATTTCTATGTTATATCTAAGATCAGCCCCTTTCATATTAAAGCTTTGGCTGCGTCTTCCTCCGCCTCCGCCCATTAGATCTTCAAATATATCTCCAAACATATCAGAGAATCCTGCGCCCCCCGGGTGGAAGCCTCCACCTCCAAAGCCACCTGCGCCACCTCTAGGACCTGCACCTTGTTCAAAGGCAGAATGACCATAACTATCATAAGCAGCCCGTTTTTGAGCATCACTTAAAACTTCATACGCTTCAGTAGCTTGTTTAAACTTAACCTCTGCTTCTTTATCATTAGGATTACGGTCAGGATGATATTTCATAGCCAATTTACGATACGACTTTTTAATTTCATCTGCATTAGCTTTTTTATCCACACCCAAAATTTTATAAAAATCTTCTTTCATACTTAACCATAACCCTATTGTTATTAACGCAGAAAATCACCATCTCAGAACTAAAACCAAAAATGGTGATTTTTTATTATTATATAAGAAATACTTTAATTACTTCTTATCTTTTTCGTCTTCATCTCCTTTTACTTCTTCAAATTCAGCATCAACTACTTTAGCATCATCTGGATTTGAAGACTCTTCATTTGGCTCACTACCAGGCTGTGACTCTGCCCCAGCTTGTTGATCTTTATACATCATTTCACCAATTTTCATAGAAGACTGCATTAAGCTCTCTGTTTTAGCTTTCATATCCTCAGGATCATTACCTTCTATTGACTTCTTAAGCTCAGCAATATCTGATTCTATCTTTTCTTTTTCTTCAGAAGATATCTTATCTCCATATTCCTTTAAGTTCTTTTCAGTATTGTAAATCATACTATCAGCATGATTTTTAGCTTCAATGATTGCTTTCTGCTTTTTATCCTCCTCAGCATTAGCTTCTGCATCTTTAACCATTTGATTGATCTCATCTTCAGACAATCCACCAGAAGATTGAATTGTAATTTTCTGCTCTTTGCCGCTTGCCTTATCTTTTGCAGTTACACTAACAATACCATTAGCATCAATATCAAAGGAAACTTCAATTTGTGGCATCCCTCTTGGAGCAGAAGGAATTCCTTCCAAATTAAATTGCCCTAATAATTTATTATGAGCAGCCATTTCTCTTTCCCCTTGGAAAACTTTAATTGTCACCGCTGTTTGGTTATCTTCAGCTGTTGAGAAAGTTTGGCTCTTGTTAGTTGGAATTGTTGTATTACGATCAATTAGTTTTGTCATAATACCACCCATGGTTTCAATACCAAGTGATAAAGGAGTAACGTCTAAAAGAATCACATCCTTCACGTCGCCTCTTAGTACACCACCTTGAATTGCTGCTCCAAGTGCTACAACTTCATCAGGATTAACACCTTTATGAGGATCACGCCCAAAGAATTCTTTCACTTTTTGAATAACTCTAGGCATCCTGCTCATACCACCAACGAGAACAACATCCTGAACATCTTTTACAGATAATCCGGCATCTTTTAATGCTTTGCGGCAAGGCTCAATAGTTCTTTCAACTAAATCATCCACTAAACTTTCTAATTTAGAACGAGACATTTTAATTAATAAATGCTTAGGTCCACTAGAATCAGCTGTAATATATGGCAAATTAATCTCTGTTTCTAAAGAGCTTGATAATTCAATTTTTGCTTTCTCAGCAGCTTCTTTTAATCTTTGTAAAGCTAAAGGATCTTTCTTTAAATCAATACCATTTTCTTTCTTAAACTCATCTGCTAAGAAGTCTAAAATGCGCATATCGAAGTCTTCACCACCCAAGAAGGTATCTCCATTAGTAGATTTAACTTCAAATACACCGTCGCCTATTTCAAGCATCGACACATCGAATGTACCACCACCAAGATCGTAAACAGCAATTGTTTTATTAGCAGATTTATCCAAACCATAAGCTAAAGCTGCTGCTGTTGGCTCGTTAATAATACGTAAAACTTCCAAACCAGCAATTTTACCTGCATCTTTAGTAGCCTGACGTTGAGCGTCATTAAAGTAAGCCGGTACAGTAATAACTGCTTTTGTAACTTTCTCACCCAAAAAGCTTTCAGCTGTTTCTTTCATTTTCTGCAAGATAAAAGCGCTTATTTGACTAGGAGAATATTTTTCATCTCTAACTTTAACCCATGCATCACCATTAGTTGCTTCTATAATATTATACGGAACCAAATCCATATCTTTTTTAGTTGTTGGGTCATTAAATCTACGGCCAATAAGACGCTTAATAGCAAATAAAGTATTCTTAGGATTAGTTACAGCCTGTCTCTTCGCAGAATTACCTACTAACTTTTCTCCAGATTCAGTCATTGCCACCATTGAAGGAGTTGTTCTAGCTCCTTCTGCGTTTTCAATTACCTTTGGGTCCTTGCCTTCCATAATTGCAACACAAGAATTAGTAGTACCTAAATCAATACCTAAAATATAATTTGACATTTTTGTTCCTCTTTTAAATATATAAAAATTATTATTTGTTACATAAAGTATATATAGGAAGTGTTTTTCTTTATACAAGTGGGGGAAGAAAAAAAATATTAGAATTTTCAAGGGTGGTGGGCGATGACAGACTCGAACTGCCGACCACCTCGGTGTAAACGAGGCGCTCTACCAACTGAGCTAATCGCCCTCAGGAGAAGAATTTTATATACTAAAAATTTATACTCTGCAATAGATTATATTCAAATATATAAAAATATATTTCTAAGAATTAAAATAGCATACATAATTAACCAATTATTAATTATACTCAAAGTATTATTCGATATAAACTTTTAAGAGAATATCATTCAATGAAACAAACAGCAGCAATCTTTACTAAAAACTCTAAAGCATTATTTAAAGCTGGACAAATAACAGCAGGTAATACTATTAAAAAAACTGGACAGCAAACATATAAGGAAATCAACACCGTTGCGAAAGGATCTATAGCAACCGCAAAACTTGCCGTCAAGGGAGCTACAGTTTTTGGTACAGTTGCAGGTGTAAAAGAAGGAACAAACAGAGTTATAAATTATGCACAAGGGACCACAGAATCTTCTACTACATTTTCTCTAGAAGAATGTCAGAAACAAACACAAGAATTAGATTCACAAACACGCATTAAACAACAGATGCAAAATTTTAAAACCACCACAGAGAACACTATCGAAAATCTTGGAGAAAGAATAGAAAAATATTATAAAGAATATGACGAACAAAAAGTTGATAAATCAATAAGTAAAATACCTGTAGTCTCAGGTGTAGTTGCTGGAGTATCAAAAATAACAGAATCAAAAGAAATAGTAGCAGCATCTGCAGCTACTATCGATTTATTATCTGCTGCTGGCCCCGTAGCCATAGCAAGCATTGTTCAAAATGGAGTTGAGAAGGTAACTGAAGAAATAGTCTTCACTGCTGGAAAATTAGTAATCGACACTTATAAAAAATATCAAACGGAACAACGCTCATCTAAAATAAAAGATACCCTTGAGCCAAAAATTATTCCTATAAGCAACAAAATAGAGTCACCGGCAACGACTCCAGCTCAAAAGAAGCAGACTAGCAAATCAATGAGTATATAAAATTATGAAAGAACAAATAGATAACCATATCAAAACCATTTATACAGCATATCAGAATTCTCCTGAACTCAGCGATAAAATGTTGCTTAGCACAATCCCAGAACATGTAAGTACAAAAGATTTTAATACTGCAAAAGGGATTGTTGAGAAGGCAGCTACAAAGCCTCAATATGCTAACCTAGCAAACTCTGTAGCTAGTGCTATGGAGGGACTAAGGAGTATTCATACCCAAGCCCCAAATACAAGTACATATACTATAATGGGGTTAGCGGCAAAAACCGTAAGTAACTCTCGCTAAAATCAGTTAATCCACAGTAACACCCAACTTACCATCATGAAATTCAGCTATTAACTTATCACCAGACTTAGCTTGATCAACTGAAGTGATAGCATTATTATCTTTGCTTACTATAATAGAAAAGCCACGTTCTAAAGTTTTCTTATAGCTATAACTATCTAATAAGGATCCAGTGAGCTTTAATTTCTGCAAAGAATTATTATAACAGATATCTCCAGCTCTATGTAATCTATTGGAGGCTTGCAATAATCTCTGCTCCGCCATTTTCATTATATCTTTAGGGTGTTTCAAACGGAGACTAAGAGTATTAAGTTTATTAGCCCTTAATTCACAATATCTAGTTCTTGAATTTACAAATCTAAGAGACAAATCATCCAATCTTTGAACGAAATGATTCAAAATACTTTCGTAATTAGGCAGAGACTTTTTTAACATCTGCAGTTTATTTTTTCTAAATTCAAAATATTTTGTTAAAGCATATTCTGCCCTATTAATAATACTACGAATATTTATAGAAATATTGCTCAATACAGGTATTGCCATTTCAGCCGCAGCTGTAGGAGTTGGCGCTCTTAAATCAGCCACAAAATCCAAAAGAGTGAAGTCTGTTTCATGACCAATAGCAGAAATAAGAGGAATCTTTGAATTATACGCAGCTCTCACCACATTTTCCTCATTAAATGACCATAAGTCTTCAACTGAGCCACCACCTCTGGCAACTATAATAACATCTGGTTTATCTTCCATGTTATTAAAGCCAGCAATAGCCTCACTAACTTGATTAGATGACTTTTCCCCTTGCACTAAAACCGGCCATAATAAAACATGGCTTGGAAACCGGTCTTTAATTCTATGAATTATATCTTGAATAACAGCGCCAGTGGGAGAGGTGATAATTCCAATTCTTTTTGGGAGATAAGGAACTTTCTTCTTTTTATCAGCATCAAATAATCCTTCTTTGGCAAACTGAGCCTTACGCTTTTCAAGCATCTCCATCAATGCTCCTATGCCCGCATGCTCAACTTTTTCTACCACTAACTGATATTTAGACTGCCCTGGATAAGTTGTAATCTTCCCTATGCAGATAAGCTCCATTCCTTCTTTGGGCTTAACTGCTAAATTAGCAAAAACTCCCTTCCAACAAACAGAAGCTAAAGTTGCATTATCATCTTTTAAAGAAAAATAAGCATGACCTGAAGGAGCAAGCTTAAACCCTGAAACCTCACCACGAATTTTCACATAAGAAAATTCATTTTCCACCACAGATTTCAAACGATAAGAAATCTGGCTCACCGTATATTCAGGTGGCAACATCACAGCAATAGTTTTGACTGGTTCAGAAAATCCTTTCATTATTTAGCTAAATCTAATCCTTCTAATATAACTTTTTTTGCAGCCACTTCATCTTCCCAGCCTGCAACTTTAACCCATTTACCTTTTTCTAAGGCCTTATAATTTTCAAAGAAATGTTTGATTCTATTTACAAGAACTTCTGGTAAATCTTTATATGATTTGATATTAGCAAAATATGGATCAAGTTTAGTGGTTGGCACTGCAAGAACTTTTTCATCCATTCCTGATTCATCTTCCATCATCAACACCCCAATTGGTCTTGCTTTTATAACGGCACCAGGAATAATTGGATTATTAGCAATAACTAATACATCTACAGGGTCTCCATCTTTTGACAAAGTACATGGAACAAAACCATAATTACATGGATAAAACATTGCTGTTTGAACAAAGCGATCAACCATAATCGCCCCAGCTTCTTTATCAAATTCATATTTTACAGGATCACTTCCCATAGGAACTTCAATAATCACATTCACTTCTTCAGGAATATTCTTTCCTGCACCAATTTTATTTATATCCATTATATTCTCCAATTTAGTTTAATTAATTCCTCACTCTTCAGTAAAAAACATCCAAGTAAAAAGGTCAAGCTTATAATACATCCAAGGCTGCTATATTATGATCTATAAACAAGGAATCAGAACCTACCAAAGGATGAATATAACTCTCCCAATAATTATGGATGGAGAAAAATATCTCAATACCAACAGTTTCAAAGAAAATTTGTAAACCAAGTTATTTAAAATATTATATTATGCAAAACTAAATTCACAGAAGATTTATATGCTAACTTCAATTCGTTGTTATCATGAGGATAAGGAAAAGCAGTATTATTAAAATATCACTGCATCAAACTATGAGCACCTTCATGGAGGAAAACTGGCAGATCATCCGTTACCGTCTTGGTAAGTAAAAAACTCAACAATACTAAAAAGCGCTTTATTTATCACTTAAAGAATTATCTAAAAACTTCCCAGCTTCTAAAGCAGACATACAACCCGTTCCAGCTGCAGTAACTGCCTGACGATAAATTTTATCCTGCACATCACCACAAGCAAATACACCTGGTATACTAGTTTGAGTGCTGTCTGGCTTAGTGATAATATATCCTTCATTATCTAGTTCAAGCTGACCAGCAACTAAAGCAGTATTAGGACTGTGACCAATAGCAATAAATACCCCATCTATATCCATCTGATAAACTTCATTAGTTAGAGTATCTTTAAGCTTCACTCCTGTAACATTCTTAGGCTGCTCATCACCCAATACTTCCTCTAAAACAGTATTCCAAAGAACTTTTATTTTTGGATGTTTTAGCAATCTATCTTGAAGAATTTTTTCAGCTCTTAACTCATCTCTACGATGAACTAAAATAACTTCACTAGCATGATGAGTAAGATGCAAAGCTTCTTCAACAGCCGTATTGCCTCCACCAATTACAATCACTTTCTTATTACGGAAGAAAAATCCATCACAAGTAGCACATCCAGAAACTCCAAAACCTTGAAACTTAGCTTCGCTTGGAAGCCCCATCCATTTAGCTTGAGCTCCAGTGGCTAAGACTATACTATCCGCAGTGTAAACCACATCAGACTCAGTAGTTATAGAAAAAGGCTTTGTTTTCAAATCAATATTAGTTACATAATCATTAACTATTGCAGTGCCAACATTAGCTGCCTGATCTGCCATTTGATCCATAAGCCATGGCCCTTGAATTGTATCCGCAAATCCTGGATAATTTTCTACATCAGTAGTAATAGATAATTGACCACCAGGCTGAGTTCCTGTAATTAACATTGGCTCTAAACTAGCTCTTGCTGCGTAAATTGCAGCAGTATATCCTGCAGGTCCAGAACCAATAATTATTATTTTACGATGATTAGATTCACTCATAATTATAACTTATCAGCATTTGAAGTTAAATAATCAGCAACACCTTCAGCATTAGGATTCATTCCTTCATCACCTTTTCTCCAACCTGCTGGGCAAACTTCACCATGTTCATCATGGTGGATGAGCGCATCAATCATACGCAGCATTTCATCAACATTGCGACCAAGAGGAAGATCATTAACCACCTGATGTCTTACTACGCCATTACCATCAATTAAAAAAGCCCCTCTTAAAGCCACCTTCTCATCCATCAACACATCATAATCTCTAGCAATAGATTTATCTAAATCCGAAACCATGGGCATTTGAATGTTTCCTATTCCACCTTGACTTACAGGTGTATTTTTCCATGCATAATGTGAAAAATGTGAATCAACACTCACGGCTATAACTTTAACACCTCTTGAAGAGAATTCACCTAAACGATGATTAAAAGCTATAATTTCTGTTGGGCAAACAAATGTAAAATCTAACGGGTAAAAAAATACAACCCCTATAGCACCATCTAAATATTTAGTTAAATCAAAATTATTGTTAATTTCATTATTAGGCATCACTGCAGTAGCCACAAAATTAGGCGCCGCTTTTCCTACTAGAACAGACATAAGTTAATCTCCATAAAAATTATAAATTAAAGTAATATATTTCCACATTCTAGACCTAAGAATATTAGATATCAAGATAAATCTATATACCTTTAACTAGTTTAGTAGCATAATTTAATTAAAAAAAACACTGATTTTTCACCCCCACCTAACAAACAAAAACTTTAAAGTCTCTAAACAATTGATAATTAACAGATCATTCAGCTCTACCTAAACTACCAACACTAACTCCAAATCCATATCTTAATAACTTATTAACTTTCTTTTGATAAAATTTATCTTTTACAAATATAAAAATTTTAATTATGAAAGAACTTCTAAAAAAACTTGTCCAAAACGAATTAACAGAAGAAGAAAAATCCGAAGCACAAAAAAAAACCGAAGATAGAGCAGAAAAATATATTAATTTCTTTAAAAAACCGTTTGAAAAACTGAAATCTGAAGATAGAAACAAACTAGCCATAGCATATAAAGTAATGGCTGGATTTTTCGTTAATTCTGACAAACTTGTTTATACAAGAGATAAGCTATCATTTAAAGATAGATTGAAAGAAATAAAAGACCTTAGACAAAAAGCTGCTTTTATATGTACAACTAGCGCTAAAATAATTGGCAAAACAGCATTAGGATCCCTTCAATTCGTTATTAGAAACTCTATAAAACAGCCAGCAATGCTAGCTTTTCGTCTAGGAGCCGGGACGTATAATTTAGGTAAATATCTAAAAGCAAAAATATCAGGTAATAAGAGAAGAATGGACGCTGAATCAGCTAATTTTAAATATCAAATGCAAGAAACACGAAACGCAGTTATAGGAACAGGAGTCACAGCTGCTATCATCATCTCAACTCTTGGCACCGCTGGCATAACAGCCTCATTCTTTGGAGCAGCCAGCGCTGCTATAGCAACCACTGCATCAGCTATTGACACAGCAGCTTTAGCAAATGATACAGCACAAGGAACGTTCAAGCACATAAAAGGAAGAGCCCCAAAAGATCAAGACATCCATCAACAGGGCATAGAGCTAAACTCTATAAACAGACTCCAAAAAACTTTAGCAAATAAAGACAAAAACCCTGCATCTTGCTCAATCCCCCTATGCAAATCAACAACAGGAAAAAATCTCCGCCATCATTAGTCTCTTTCTTTAAAAGATCATTAAAAATTAAGGAAAATTGGTTGCGGGGGCCAGATTTGAACTGACGACCTTCAGGTTATGAGCCTGACGAGCTACCGGGCTGCTCCACCCCGCGACAAGAATTGATAGAGGCAATATAAGGCATATAATGTAGTTTGTAAAGAAAAAATAAAACATTTACAAAAAATATCTACACTTGTATTGCCAATAGTATCTTGATATAGTTCCCCATGAAAGAAAATTCACCACAATATTAAGTAATAAAAAAATGCTCACAATAAATGACTTGGCCTTTCTCTACGGAGCAAAACTTCTCTTCGCAGATGTGAACCTAAATCTTAATAAAGGACAAAGAATTGGTCTTGTTGGAGGAAATGGCGCAGGCAAATCAACCTTCCTAAAATTATTAGCCGGAGAAGAAGAACCTTCTTTAGGAATAATAAATATAGCCAAAAGAGCTAGAGTTGGATGGTTAAAGCAAGATCAATTCCGATATGAAAATGTTTCTATTGTCAACACAGTAATTGCCGGGAATAAAGTTCTCTGGGAAGCAATATGCGAAAAAGAAGAATTACTTAGCAAAGAAGTTTGCGACGATAAAACAGGATATCGTCTAGGCGAGTTAGAAGAAATTATCTTTGATAATGATGGATATAATGCTGAATATATTGCTAGTGAATTACTAAGTGGATTAGGAATAAAAGAAGAATATCACCATCAACCATTATCAGTTCTGTCAGGTGGATATAAATTACGAGTTCTTCTTGCTCAAAGTTTATTTGATAATCCTGATATATTGCTTCTTGATGAACCAACCAACCACCTAGATATCATCTCGATCTATTGGTTAGAAAATTATTTACGCAACACGTTCAAAGGATTATTGATATTCATCTCACATGATGTAACCTTTGTTAATAATTTGGCCACTCATATTCTGGATATAGATTATGGAGAAATAACTCAATATACTGGAAACTATTGTAGCTTTGTTGAACAAAAAGCAGCTGTAATGGAACAAAAGCAAAAAGAATTAGTTTTCTTAGAGAAGAAAATAGCAACCATGAAGGTTTTTGTTGAAAAATTTAGAGCTTCAGCTTCCAGGTCTAAACAAGCTTTATCTAGAGAAAAACAAATTGATAAAATTGAATTACCCGACGTGAAAAAAAGCTCTAGAATATCTCCTAATTTTTATTTTAGACCTAAGAGACCTTCTGGCAAATTGGCCCTCAATGTAAAAGGCATCTCTAAAACCTATAAAGACCGTCAAATTCTAAATAATGTGAATTTCTCAGTGAGCCGTGGTGACAAAGTGATTATCATTGGACCTAATGGAATTGGCAAATCAACTTTACTTAAAATTTTATTGGACAAAGTTACCGCAGAAAGTGGAGACAAAGAATGGGGGCATGAAGCTCATAAATCATATTTTGCTCAAGATCATCACGAATTACTAAATGAATCTATTTCAGCATATGAATGGATGTGCCAGCAACTACCTACTGAAACTACGAGCAAATTACGTAATGTTTTGGGGCATGTGCTATTCAAACAAGATGATGCTCACAAAGATGTGCTTCAACTATCTGGAGGCGAAGGAGCAAGATTATTACTAGCAAAGATAATGGTTGAAGAAGGTAATTGTCTAATATTAGACGAACCAACCAATCACTTAGATATTGAAGCAAAGGATGGCTTAAAAAAAGCCTTAGTAGAATTCCCTGGAACTTTAATTATGGTAACTCATGATCGAGACTTTGCATCTGGCATAGCAACTAGAATTATTGCAATAACCGAAAAAAATATTATTGACTATAAAGGAACTTATGATGAATACTTGGCAAAATACGGCCAAGATTATTTTAAATATTAAATTATAAAAAAAGGAGAAAATTATGGCGATTGTCCATATTATAAGACATGGGAAAACTCATTATAATGAACAAGGAATATTAACCGGTCGTGGGTCTGATCCAGAATTAACAGAATATGGTATATCACAGGCTCAAGATATAGCTCAACATATACATAAAAACTACATAGAACATATTGATCTTGTTGTCAGCAGCAATATGACCCGTACTAATAAAACAGCAGAGATTATTAATGAGTTATTACAAAAACCAATGTCATTTGATATGGACCTTCAAGAAAAACATCACGGAGGGTTTGAAGGACATAGTTTGGACTATGCTTTGCCAATTTTAAATGCTCTAGCAGATGATGAAACTCACCCCATCCATGGAGCGGAGCGTAGAGATCATTTTGATGCAAGAATTACCAACTCAATATGCAAATATTTTCATATGGAAGAACATAAGTCTGTGTTATTAGTCTCACATGGATTTGTAATTGAGCGAGCTCATCTCCACTTTAAAGAAGAAGAAGTGAAAGCTCATAACGCCCACCTATTCACTCTAGACCCAAAAGAAATTGATTTACAAGGTAAATGCACTTCTTTCTATCAAAAGGATATCTATATAGAGGACTTATAAAACAATGACTTACACATTACTAACAGAAAGATCAATAATTAGAATATCTGGAGAAGATAGGTTTAAGTTTTTGCAAGGTCTGATTAGTAACGATGTAAACAAACTCCTCCCTAATGAGGGGCTATATGCCTGCATGCTAACCCCTCAGGGAAAATATTTTGCTGATTTCTTTCTATATATAGATGGGGAAAGTATTTTATTAGATCTTCCAGATTTAAGACAAGAAGAGATCGTAAAAAAATTGAATATATATAAATTAAGAAGTGCTGTTAATATAGAAACATGCCCAGAGTATAAAGTAGTTTCATTCTTATCTGCACTAAAAGCCCCAGGAGTTTTTAAAGACCCAAGATCCCCTACTCTTGGAATGAGAGGATTCATTCATGAATCTAACTTATCCAAACTAACAAGAAATATAGCAAATAATCCTAATGCTTATGACTTAACCAGAATTGAGAATTTCATTGCTGAAGGAGAAAAGGACCTAATCTTTGAGAAGTCTTTCTTACTTGAATATGGACTAGATAGCCTTAATGCAATTGATTACAATAAAGGATGCTATGTAGGGCAAGAATTAGTAGCTAGAACTCATCACAGAGGAACAATTCGCAAGCAAATAGTCCAGGTAGAATCTAAAGACAAATTACCTGAATCTGGAACAAAAATATACGCTGGAGAAAAAAAACTTGGGGTAATGTGCTCTGCTGTTAATAATAAAGGTTTGGCATTAGTCCGCACAGAGGATACAATCAATTTAAATCATGCAGTAAAAATCACTGTAGGAAACCAAGAAATAAAACTAAAAATTAAGGAGCATTAAATATGCGTAATTTATTTTTCTTACTTATCATAACTTTTAGCAGCATCTCTTATGCCGATGATATAGTTTATCAATTGGAACAAAGAATTAATGAACTAACTGATAAAGTTGAAAGATTAAGCCATGAAAATGACCTTCTGCAACAAAAAATAGATTCTTTATCAGAAGATGTTGATTTTAGAATACGAGAAATAGAAAAAAAATCTTCTACATCAGCCAATAAAACTACAACTTCAACTAAAAACACCAAAAAAACAGATCCAAAACTTATCAAAGCACAATTTGACAAAGCATATGATCTGCTTAAAAAACAAAAATATACTGAAGCAGAAACGGCACTTAGTAAATTTATAAGCAACTACCCTAAAAGCGACTATACAGGAAATGCTTATTATTGGTTAGGCGAAAGTTTAATGACTCGCAAGAAATACGATAAAGCAGCTGTTAATTATTTACAATCTTTCAATCAATTCCCTAAAAACAGTAAAGCTGACCTAAGCATATTGAAGCTTTCCTCAGCACTAAATGCTTTAGGAAAAAAGAAAGAAGCTTGCACAATGCTAGCAAAATTAAAACCAAAGAACTCTAGTCTTAGCTCCACTATGCAAAAACTTCTAAAGAAAGAACTTGCATCAAATGGATGTAAATAACCTTTTATTTAAAGATTGTTAATTATATCTGTTGCTATTTAGGTTAAATTATGTTAACCTTAGGTTGGAATTTGAAATCTAATCTAAGGTAGTTATATGCAAAGAAAGATAATGGACTTTTACGAGGCAGTTTCTTCAGATGATGGAATCAAGGTAGAGAAAATTCTTACCAGCAATCTGTTTTCCGAATCAAAGATATCCGTTAAAATTATTACAGGAATGCTAGTTATCGCAGTAGAAAACAAACTCATTAATGCCGGAAGAGCCATCTTGAATTATAACACTTATAGCCATGAGAAGATCAGCGACCTTCATCTTAATGCTATAATTAATCTCGCCGCAAAAACAGACATGTTAGATCAGCTAAGAACTACCTATCATTGAGATTAAAGCAAACCTCTACTGACTGAACTAGAACGATCTTGATCGCGTTTCTTTTCTTTTTCAGAAAAAGATAACCCGTGTCTTGAGGGATTTTTACTAAAATCTATTCTTAGACCAGCCTGAGATAAAGGACCAGATAACTTATTTATATCTAATTCTTTCAAAGAAGGAGTCTGGATAAATAAACTTGCATCTTTTTTTAAAGAATAAAAGTTATCTTGCAATCTATAGACTATATTAGTTACCAGCTCTCTTTTTTCATCACTGGATTTATTTTTTACAAGACCTCTTGTTTTCCTTAGAGAAGTAGATAACTGATTTAAGTCTTCTTTTAGAGAACTTAAAATATTCTCCGTTCTATTAGTATCTTCTAAAGAAACATCATCTCTAAATTTAAAAGCATTAACTAACTTCTTAAATTGATTAATATGTTCACAAGCCATGATTATCCCCTCATGGTTGATCATGTTTCCTCCACCTGTATTGAGATGTCTCATTTTTAATAACTCCTTTTAATTATATGTAATTAAATAATAATAGGATTATCTTAAGAAATTATTAAGCCTATGGATCTAATCTTATCTTATAGGTCACACCAACAGAATAACGATTTGGATCATCTGGAGACTCAAGCTCTCCAAAAACTCCTAACTTATTACCCTCTTTAGGCTTATCGAACTCTTCTATAGATTTACGCCTAGATGGAAGATCAGACTCTTCATGATACTCAATATCACCAAACGCCACTCCTTTTAAATCTTGATCGGGTAAAGTTTTATTTTCAGGAGTATCTATCTTTGACTTTATAGGAAACTGCTTAACAGACTGTTTATTTTGAGGAATAAAATAATAACCCAACAGACAAATAACAAAAGTAATAATAAAAACTATCGTAAAATTTCTCATTTATTTTTTTCCATGTATAACTTATCAAAATATACTATTCATAAATTTTATAAAAACCAATCTTAAACTCATAAGTTAAATTAATTTATCTGATTTAAAATGAGTTTTGCTAATTACAAGGGTTGTAATCACCCAAGTTAACCAGATATTGTTTTAGAATTTTACCATGATCAAAAGCAAATCCACTATCAGTAAGATTAAGAATATCTTGAGAGCTATATAATTTTACTGACTTAGCATCACTTCCTGCTTTAGGACTCTGATTAGTAACGCAGCTATATGTAACTTCCACAGAATGCTGTCTTGGATCACGCCCAGGATCACCATGAACTCCAAGTAACTGTAAATCACTAATCTCAGATATATTTAGCTCTTCTAGTAATTCACGCCTAAATGCCACTTCTAACGCTTCGTTATATTCAACATGACCACCAAACATTGCTACTCCTTTAGGAGCTTTGCCACGCTCAATAAGAACAATTTTATTTTCTGGACAAACATGAACTACACCAGCAGTTGTTAGAACTGGTTTTAGAGAATCAACCTTTTTCATTGAAGAATAATATCCTATTCCAAAAGCAAAGATCACAATAATTATGTTTATAGCAAATTTTTTATACTTGCTCATTATAAGTAAACTAACTCCACTTCTATCATTGGATTTTTTCCAACTTCTCTTTTTAGAACGCCACGTATAGCTGTGCGAACAGTGGATTCCACCACATCGCTACGCTGTTTTTTCTTAGAAACAGTCTCCATAAAACCCCCTAAAGCCTTATGAACCTCTTTGGCAATGTTAGTTACAATACTCCTGTCTTCCTCCATATCCAAAACACCAGGAGCTCTAATAACTGGAGGCATAACCATTTGGTTTCTATCATTTAACATTAGCACCATAAATACCACTCCAGATTCTTGCATACGACGACGCATTTTTAAAATGCTGGAATTTCCTGGAAGTAAGAAATGACCATCAATCCCTAAATAACCAGACTCAACCTTATCAATAACTTCTGACTTCCCAGGAGCTAGCCTTATAACATCTCCATTAGTAACCTGAACAGAGTTTTTCACCCCCCAAGATTTAGCCAAGCGGATATGCTCATGTATATGCATTAATTCACCATGAACTGGCACCGCAACTTGTGGACGAATCAATTCATACATCAATTTTAATTCACCTTGAGATGGATGACCTGACACATGAACAAAATGTTCTTTCTCTGTGAACACCTCGATTTGCTGAGCAATTAATTGATTTAATAGTCTAAAAATCTTTTTCTCATTACCTGGAATAATTTTTGATGAAAAAATTATTGTATCACCTGGTAATAATTTTAAATTAGGATGAGAACCATTAGCCATTTTAGTTGTGGCTGCCATTGGTTCACCTTGACAACCTGTAGACAAAACCAATAACTTCTCACGTTTTATGTTTCCCATTTTATCAGGACGTAATACAGGAGGAATATCCAGTAAATACCCACTAGATTGAGCAGCCTCTAAAATTCTCCACAAGCTTCTTCCAGCCATAACCACTCTACGACCAGCAGCTTCTGCAGCTTTCAAAATTGTTTCCATTCTAGCCACATTAGAAGCAAAAGTAGTAATCACCACCATTTTCTTACAGCCCTTAACCAACTCTATAATACTTTCACGCAAATCCCCTTCAGATCCAGAATATGTATCATTAAACACATTGGTTGAATCACCAATCATTGCTAACACACCTTCATCACCTAATTTGCCTAATAGCTTCTGATCATTTGGATCTCCAATTAATGGGTTATGATCAAACTTCCAATCACCAGTATGAAACACATTACCTAAATCAGTACGAATCATAAGGGATTGCATTTCAGGAGTGGAATGACTTAATGGAACAGTCTCAATTGCAAAAGGACCAATTTGAGTGACACTATTTTCCTCAATCTCAATGATCTCTATGTCTCTCCAGAAATCTGTTTCTTTTAATTTTGCCCTTAAAAAACTTGCTGTAAATTTTGTAGTATAAATAGGGCAACGCAATTCTTTCCAAAGATACTGAACAGCACCTAAATGATCTTCATGGGCATGGGTTAAAACAATTCCAAGCAAATTATTTTTCTGGTTAGATATATAATCTATTTCAGCTACCATTAAATCCACACCTGGGAAATAATCATCTGTAAATCCAGCACCCAGATCTACCATCAACCATTTACCTTTATATTGGTATAAATTGACATTCATACCAATTTCTCCTGCTCCCCCTAATGGAATAAAGATCAGGTCATTTTTATGTTTCTTAATATCAAAACTCATAATTATTTACATCTTATATATAGTATTAATTTTCTTAAATAAAATTAAATTAGTAGGAAAACATTATATAGAACAAGTTAAACAACACAAGAGTTAAGATAGTAATCCTGACTCCATAAGTCATTTCATTAGTGAACTTACTATGCGCTTCATCTAAATACATTATTTTCACAATTCTTAAGTAGTAATAAGCAGAAATAACAGCAGAAATAATAGCAAATAAAATAGTTACATATAATCCTGCGTTTAAAGCTGTTTGAAACACATAAAATTTAGCAAAAAAACCAGCAAATGGTGGAATTCCAGCTAAAGAAAACATAAACACCGCCAAAAATGCAGCCGCTAAAGGATTTGCTTTAGATAGTCCTGACAGATCTTTAATCTCTATAATATCTTTATTATTAGATTTAATATTCATAACCATGGCAAACACGCCTAAAGTCATAGTTACGTAAATTCCCAAATATATCACCACGCTAAGATCTTGAACAAAAGCAGAAATAGCAAGCAACATATAACCCACATGCCCTATGGAGCTATAAGCTAGTAATCTTTTAATATTAGTTTGTCTTAAAGCTCCAATTGATCCAACCAACATGGAAAGACAAGTTATTAAGATAAATATAGGCTGAAGGTCTAGCTTCCATCCAGATAATACATCTGAAGTTATTCTAAGTAATGCTCCAACAGTGGCTATCTTGGCAACTGTTGCAAAGAAGCAAGTTACAATTGTAGGAGATCCCTGATACACATCAGGTGTCCACATATGAAAAGGAGCTGCCGAAATCTTAAAGAACAAACCTATTAGGAACATAATAATCCCAATAATCACTCCAATAGCTATATCGCTACTAGCATTAGCACTTAAAAGAATCTCTAAGGCATCAAAATCTAAATTTCCTGTAAAACCATAAATTAAAGAAACACCAAATAACAACAATCCTGAAGCAAATGAACCTAAAACAAAATACTTAAGTCCCGCCTCTGAAGATTTACTGTCTTCTCTTTCAAAAGATGCCAATACATATAAACAAAAGCTTTGCAATTCAAGCGACACATAGAAACTCAAGAAATTATTTGCAGATAACATCAACATCATTCCTGTAACTGCTAGCATTACTAGAACTGGAAACTCAAAAAGATCCGTTCTGGCAATAGAACATCCTTCTAATTGCTTCCTTCCTCCAAGTATGGCATAAAAAACACCAGAAATTAAAATCAGCAGCTTTAAGAATCGAATTAACCCTGTGGTTTTAAATAAACCATCAAATGCAACAACCTCATAACCTGGAACTTTAACTAACAGAAAATAAATTGCCACTGAGAAAGCAAGTGCTAAAAGAAGATTTCCATATTTGAAGCATTTGCTAAATACTCCTATTATTAACACACCACAAGCCACTATGCTTAAAAAAACTTCAGGTAATAAAATATTAATTTGGTTCATGATTACATCTCTTCAGAAAAATTATTTTGTACACCTAATAAAGCAGCATCTTTACAGGCAATAATACCAACATTCTCTCTACCATCATAACTCCACTCATTAGAATTATAACTCAATGGAAATTCTTCAGAATATTTCACATAAAATCCTCTATCCTCAAACACTCCTCTAAGATAATTCGCACTCAAGAAATGAAATGGTTTTTCTTTTAGACTTTGATAAACCTTCTCACTAGTAAACTCTAAATCAGTATATTCCTGCATGTTTTCAATATAACCTGGCCAATCTTCACCATTTTTTATTCTTTTCTCATATTCAGAAATAAATGAGGCAAACCTATTTACATATGGAGTAATCCCAACCAAATATACACATCCTTCAGGGTTAAGAATCTCTACAATTTTATTAACAGCATCTCCAAACTTCTCTGGACTGAAAAAATGAGCTACTCTAGCCATTAAAATAGCATCAAAATTCTGTGCTAATTTGAATTCCTGAGGAAAATTACTAACATCTGTCTTTAACCTGTAAAACTGATCCTTACAACATTCTTGCACTCTATTATTTAAAATTTCAATATGTCTATTATCAAGGTCATTAGCAACAATATTAACTTCTGTATTTTGTAGAACACTTAATACCATATTGCCATATGCAGCACCAATTTCTAAAGCCAACACAGAAGAATTAGATTGTTTTAAGAAATCTAGATACCTATAAGTAATAGGATCGACCGCAGGACTAACTGCCCCCATATTATTTAAAGTTTGTACACGACCATCCAAATACGGACTTGGCATAGATAACATAATGTATTTCCTATTTTCCTAACAACTCTAGAACTGGAGTGTGAAGCGCATCCGTAATAATTTTAGGATAAACTCCTAATAATATAGTTAATATTAACAACGGAGCAAGAATCAACCACTCTCTTATACTTAAATCCTCTAACTCTTCCACTTTAGGATTGGTTATGCCTCCAAATATCACTCTTCTATAAAGCCAAAGCATATAAGCCGCACCTAATACTAACCCTGTTGCAACCATAGTGGCATATAGTTGATTAACTTGATAAGTCCCCACAATAACCAACATCTCTCCAACAAATCCACTAGTGCCAGGAAGGCCTACTGAAGCCATAGTGAACACCATAAAGATAAAAGCGAACATAGGCATTTTATTTACCACTCCACCATATTGGCTAATTTCTTTGGTATGCATACGATCATATAACGCGCCGACAATCAAAAATAATGCAGCTGAAACCAAACCATGACTAATCATCTGAAATAATGCACCTTCAATGGCTATTTGATTAAAAGTGAAAATCCCCATGGTAACAAAACCCATATGAGCTATCGAAGAATAAGCAACCAGCTTCTTCATATCAGTTTGAACAAAAGCTAAACAGGATGCGTAAATAACTGCAACTGCACTTAAGAAAAACACTATATTTGCAAAGTGATGACTAGCATCAGGCAGCATAGGAAGAGAAAATCTCAAGAAACCATAAGCTCCCATTTTTAGCAAAACACCCGCTAAAATAACTGAACCAGCTGTAGGAGCCTGCACGTGAGCATCAGGCAGCCAAGTGTGAACTGGCCACATTGGTATCTTCACTGCAAAAGAGATAAAAAATGCCAACCATAATAAGTTCTGCTCTGTAAGAGAAAATTCAGACACCAAGCCTTGTAAATGGATAATATTCAATATGCCTGTATTTTGATAAATATAAATGATAGCCACTAATAAAAATAATGAACCTGCGAGAGTATAGAGAAAAAATTTAATTGCCGCATATATTCTTCTTTCTCCTCCCCAAATACCAATGAGCAAGAACATTGGAATCAACATCGCTTCAAAAAAGATATAGAATAGAATAAAATCTAAGGCACAGAACACTCCAATCACCAAAGACTCAAGAATTAGAAAAGCCACCATATATTCTTTTACTCTAAACTTGATAGACTCCCAACTAGCTAGAATACAAAGAGGAGTTAATATGGCGGTTAGTATAATTAAAAAGATTGAAATACCATCTATCCCAAGATGATAATTCATTCCCATAGATTTTATAAGAAGATAAAATTCTTGAAACTGAAACTCTGACACAGAATTATCAAAATCTAAATAAACTACGATACTCACTAACAATGAAATAAGACTACTTAGAAGAGCAATAATCTTTACAGATCTATCCTCTTTTGTAGCAAATAGAATAAATAATACCCCAAGCAAAGGGCATATAATCATGCTAGATAATAATGGAAACGCCGTCATTATATTAACCTTCTAAAATTCTTTCACATCTTTTTTAGCATATATTTCTTATTCTTGCATTAACTTATTCAATATACTATGCTTTTGAGATATCTTTAATAGGAAAAAATATGGCAAGAGTTGCTACAGCAGCATTATCTACGAAAAATCTTCTTCATAATCTTGAAACTATAAAAAACCAGGCTCAAGAGCGCAATATAATGGCAATGATCAAGGCTAATGGATATGGTCACGGGCTTCGCTCTGTTGCTATTCTCTTAGATGGTAAAGTTAGCAGCTTTGGTGTTGCGTGCGTAGATGAAGCTCTAGCCTTAAGAAAAGTGAATGTTAAGGCACCAATCACCTTAATGTCCGGTGCTTTTGAACCAAATGATTTACTTATTGCTTCTGAACAAAATTTTCACCTTATCTTTCATGAGAAACAACAATTAAAATGGTTAGAAACTATCAAATTAACAAATCCTATCAAAATTTGGCTAAAAATTGATACTGGCATGGGTCGCTTAGGTTTCCTCCCAGAAGATGCAAAAGAAATATATAAAATATTAAGCAACAATCCACAAATAATAAAACCTATTGGAATAATATCTCATTTAGCTTACTCTGAAGAAAAGGATCACCCCTTAAATCAAACCCAATTTAAGAGATTTAAGCAATTCACCAAAGAAATGTCGGGTCCCAAAAGCATTGCTAATTCTGCTGCAATTTTTAATTTTGAAAATAATTTATATGAAGTTGTAAGGCCAGGATTATCATTATATGGAATCTCTCCCCTTCCCCATAAATCAGCTTCAAGTCTAAATTTAAAACCCGTTATGACCTTGCAAACAAAATTAGTCAAAGTATCTAACTTTAAAAAACATACAACAATCGGTTATGGCGCCAAATTCTCCTGCCCTGAAGACATGCCTGTGGGAGTAATTGCTATGGGCTATGGAGATGGATATCCCAGAACTGCTAAAGATGGTACCCCTGTACTTGTGAATAATAAAAAATGTCAAATAGTTGGCAGAGTATCTATGGACATGGCCACTATTGATCTTAGAAATTGTCCAGATGCTCAAGCTGGAGACCCTGTCACTTTATGGGGTGATAAATTACCAATAGAAGAAGTTGCAAAACACACAGATCATATTCCTTATGATCTTATCTGCGGAGTTCAACAACGGGTCAAGTTCTATTGGAGTTAGCAAATTTCATTTGATAAGCAAAATAAGAATTACCCCCAAAATAAGTGCCAAACCAATGAACATATTCAGAAACTGAAATAGTATGCTGAGTCTATTAAGAATCACATCTCATGAGATCTAGTTTTTCTCTAATGCAAAAATCATAGATAAAAAACTAAATATGATTGCCATTGATAATTAATAACCGAATCCCCCTCTCATCATCCAGAGCAATTTAACCTTAGCTAAACTGCTGCAGAAAAACTAATGCGATTGCACACCTCCTTTGGGTTTATTATATGGAACAGCAGCTGGAAAAGTACCTTCGCTCCTATTTCTAAGAAATCTCTTTAATAGATTATCTTTTTTCTTTGGTAGATTATCTGGCTTCAAAGCACCTCTTCTATCTTTAGTTCTTGTTTCTTGTCTAGTTAGCTTTTTTTTCTGCTTCTCAAATTTTTCAAGCCCTTCATTAATTTGCTCAATCCCATCACGAGTATTTTGTACAATATCAGCTGCTTGAGATGCCACTAAACTTCCCTGTACAAATTTTTCACTAGCTGTGATCCCCACTGCCGCAGGTGCAGCCATTCCACCTCCAGCAGTTGCAACCATAGCAGTATCTAGCAGTGCTATACCTACTGTAGCCGCAGCAGCTCTAATAAATTTTTCTCCTTCATACCCCATATTCTGAAATTTAATTTCAGCTTGCTCCCTAAGTTTTTCTTTTTCAGATGAATCTTTTTCAGAAAGAATTTTAGCTTCTAAGGTTAAATATTCCAAAGCATTTAGCATTGCCATAGAC
>JAOARE010000001.1 GCA_025210695.1 Rickettsiales bacterium | reverse complement strand
TCTGCTTTTTCTCTAGACATTATAAGAACAAACGCTGCACCATCACTCATCTGTGATGCATTGGCTGCTGTAACAGTCCCACCTTTCTTAAATACTGGTCTTAATTTTGCGAAGGACTCTACACTAGCTCCTCTTCTCACCCCTTCATCCATTGTAAACATGAATTTTTCTATAGAAGGATTTCCATTTTCATCTACAACAGGTCTTACTGCTTCTATAGGAATTATTTCTTCATCGAATTTACCTGCCTTAATAGCCGCTTCAGCTTTTTGATGGCTTAGTACGGAAAATTCATCTTGCATTTCTCTTGTTATTTTGTATTTTTCCGCTACATTCTCAGCTGTCTGACCCATAGACATATAAACCTCTGGACGCTCTTGTATTAAGTCAGAATCAGGATATTTCATATTTCCCTCAATAGGTACTGTACTCATACACTCAATTCCCCCAGCTAGTATACAATCAGCCTGACCTACCATTATACTATTTGCAGCTACAGATATTGTTTGAAGTCCTGAAGCACAAAATCTATTTACGGTTTGACCAGGCACGCTATCTGGAAGTCCAGCTTTCAGCCCAACAACCCTTCCCATATTGAAGCCTTGTTCTGCTTCTGGAAAAGCACAGCCTACTATAAAATCATCTATAACTTCTAAATTAAAATGTGGTATTTTATCTAATATACCTTTAATTACTTGGGTTCCCACATCCTCTGGCCTTGTATATCTTAAACTTCCCCTTGGAGCTTTGCCTATTGGAGAGCGTCCCATTGCAACTATTACTGCTTCTCTCATTAATAACACCTCCATTAATTTCTCAAAGGTTTTCCCTTGATTAGCATATGTTTCATTCTCTCTTGGGTTTTAGCTTCTCCACAGAGGCTTAAAAAAGCTTCTTTCTCAAGCTCTAGTATCCTATCTTCTGAAAGCTTAGCTCCAGCTACAACATCTCCTCCAGTTAATATTGCAGCTACCTTGTCTGCTAAAAATGCGTCATATTCTGAGATGAATTTTCCATTCTTCATAAATAATATAGCGTCTCTTATAAATCCTCTACCGGTTTTTCCTGTTACTTTTATATCATTTTTAATCTTTGGCCTAAAACCACTATCATATAACTCTATGACAGCTTTTTTGGCTTCATCCACTTGATAATCAAAATTCATAACAATTCTATCGCAGTCTCTTATATATCCTTTTTTAATAGCATCATGGGCACTGCTTGATACCTTTGCCATGGCTATAGCATTCCAAGCCTTTTTCACATGGGTTAAAAGCTCTGACATAGGTACTTTACCTAAATTTTCTACGGAACGATATAACAGCTCTTTAGTTCCTCCACCAGCTGGTACAAGTCCTACCCCTAGCTCAACAAGTCCCATATAGGTTTCAGCATGGGCTACCTGCATATAACCATGCATAGCCATTTCTGCTCCTCCACCTAATGTCATCCCATGGGGGCCTGTAATTACAGGCTTCTTACAATATTTCATAGCCATATTAGCGTATTGAAAGTCCTTTATCATTTTTTCTAATTTATCCCAAGCTTTTTCCTTTGCAAATTCAGCAACCTGCATTAAATTTGCACCTGCCGAGAAATTCTTATCATGGTTTGCAACTACCAGTCCTTTATAATCTCCATCTTCAACTTCTTTTACAGATTCATATATCATACCTATTACATCATTAGTGACAGTATTTCCCTTAGTTTTAAATTCAAGACATGCTACACCCTCTCCAATATCTTTAAGTAGGGCACCTTTATTTTCTTTTATCACATCATATTTAGGTGATGATAACAGTATATAAGGAACATCTATAGAATCGGCTTCATAAAAATTAGCCTTACCTTGTGCTAGTCTTTCTTCAATCCACTCAGGAATTATATCTCCCTCTGTTTTCATTCTTTTAACTGATTTTTCAAATCCAATGGCATCCCAGATCGCAAAGGGTCCCTTCACCCAATTGTAGCCCCATACCATAGCATTATCAATGTCTTTATAATCATCAGCTATTGTTGGTACATTATTAGCACTATATAATAATGTCTTCTTAATTATCTGCCATACAAATTTATTTTCTTCAGCTTCTCCATAAACTAAGGTTTCTAGAGGATTAGACGTCTTCTTTGCTTCCTCTACCGCTTCAACCTTTACATTTGGAAATTCAACATACTCTTCCTTTCTATAATCCCACATAAGGGTTTGTTTACCTTTTTCTGTCTTGACTTTCTTATAGAACCCTTGTTTTGTTTTATCTCCTAATTGTCCTGCATCTATCATTTTTTGTACAAATTCAGGTGATGTTAGGGCTTCTTTTTCATCGGCATCATCAATAGAATTTATTGTGTTATTAGCCACATGAGCATATATATCAATACCTACCATATCTAGGGTTCGGAAGGTTGCACTCTTAGGCCTTCCTATAATTGAACCCGTAAGCTGATCTACCTTCATCAAATCATAATCATATTTTTCTGTGAGTTTCACAACTGTAACTAATGCATATGAACCAATACGATTAGCAACAAAACCTGGGGTATCCTTTGCCATTACAACGCCTTTACCTAATCTTTTAGTCCCAAAATTCCTCATAAAATCTACTAATTCCGGCAAAGTGTCCTTTCCTGGAATTAATTCAAATAATTTCATGTAGCGAGGTGGATTGAAGAAATGCGTTCCCAGAAAATGCTGTCTAAATTCTAACGGCATATCCTCGATTATTTCATTAATTGATATTCCAGAAGTATTAGAGGCAATAATAGCACCTGGCTTCATATATTTGTTTATTTCTTTCATGAAATTCTTTTTAATGTCTAGGTTTTCAACAATGACCTCGATGATCCAGTCACAATCCTTTAACATATTCATATTATCAGTAAAATTACCAACTTCAATCATATTTCCCATATCTTTGTCATAAATTGCTCTGAATTTAAGATTTGTAACCTTATCTTTACCTGCCTGGGCAATACGATTTCTAACCTGTGGACTTTCTAAAGTTAATCCCTTAGCTTTTTCTTTTTCGGTTAATTCTCTTGGTATAACGTCCAATAAACAAACGGATATTCCAGCTCCTGCTATATGTGCAGCAATTCCGGCTCCCATAACGCCTGCACCTAAAACTGCCACTTTATTTATATTAAAACCCATTAAGCTTCCCTCTCTTTCCAACTAATCCACATAGTTGACTAATTTATTCACTATTGTGGAATTATACCTACTTCAATGGCTTGTTTAGTCAATTCTTCTCTAAAGTCAGGATGAGCTATACTGATCAATGCCTTTGCACGCTCTGCCAAGGTTTTGCAATATACATCAGCAACTCCATATTCAGTAACTATGTATTGTGCATCGGTTCTTGGCACTGTAACTGCTGTTCCCGGTGGCAACGTAATCATGATTCTAGATTTAAACCCTTCCTTAGACTTAACTGTTGAAGGCAAACAAATAAATGATTTTCCACCTTTAGACATAACAGCCCCTCTAACAAAGTCTAATTGTCCGCCTGTAGAACTATATTGATCATATCCAATTGCTTCTGATGCAACTTGACCAGTTAAATCTACCATTAAAGCGTTATTAATTGAAATCAAATTATCGTTCTTAGCAACTTCTATAGGATCATTTATTTCATTAAATGGTCTTATCTCTATTGATGTGTTTTTATTCATGAATTCATATAATTCTTTATTACCAAGCCCAAAGCTAATTACCATTTTTCCTGGTTTATAGTTCTTTTTACTATTATTGATTACTCCTATTTTAGCCAAATGAGCCATTGACTCCGTAAGCATCTCACTATGGATACCTAGATCTTTTTTATCTTTCAATCCATAGCCAACTGCATTTGCAGTACCTCCAATTCCCAACTGAATTGTTGATCCATCTGGTATAAGAGGTAATACATGGGACGCAATTGCCTCATCTATTTCCGATACAGGAGCTTGAGGTAATTCTGGAACTTTATGATGGTTTTCATAAATACAAGCTACTTCACTAACATGTACTTTATTACGCTCTCCATGAATGTATGGACAATTTTTATTGACTTGAACTATGATCCTATCTGCCGTTTTAGCAGCTTCATCACAAGTAACAACTCCTGCTGGTCCATAACACATATATCCATTTTCATCTGGTTCGGAAACTTCACAAAGCACTACTGTAGGAGCTATTTTTTGGATATATTCATATAATTTTGATAGATGTATTGATGCGACATTTACATTTCCTTGTTTCTTGAATTTTCTTGTTACTCCTGACATGTACCATGTATTTACATTAATATGCCCTTTAAATTCTCCCTTAAAGCAATCGAATGCATGGAAGGCAAGACTATCATGCCATTCTACATTTTCTAACTCTTGATAACGTTTACATATTGCATTGACAATATCTGCTGGCGCACTGGCGGCTGATGCTATCCAAACTTTGTCTCCCGATTTAATTTTTGATGCTGCTTCTTCTACCGACACAAGCTTACTTTCATATGTCTTTTTCCATTCCATAATATACACTCTCCTTTTATTTAATTTGAATTATTTACCTTGAAAATTCGGTTTCCTCTTTTCTGCAAAGGCTCTAATACCCTCTTTAAAATCTTCTGTAGCTGTACATTGTATTTGATATTCTGTTTCATTATCAAGATCATTTTCAAATCCAAAGAATGCAGATCTGTTTACAAGAGCTTTCATTTTCCCAAGTGCTACACTAGGCAAAGCAGAAAGCCTATTGGCAAGTTTCATAGTAGCTTCCTCTAAATTTTCTAAGGGTACTACTTGG